>JBOGUH010000127.1:0-3860 GCA_050695975.1 Anaerolineae bacterium | reverse complement strand
TTTCTGCGTGGTGGTGAAATCAATGATCGTCGTGCGTTCGTAGGCGCGCTCGGCGATACCGTTGGCCCACGATTGGAAACCGGCCCACGTCAGGCGCTCCGCCGCAACACGATCCCAGTCGGGGTTGGAAGTGCCGTTCCACACTTCGACGACCGCCGTCGCCTGGGACGAGACGTTCGTCGGAAACTCGGCGAAGGCTTCGTCGAGCACCGGCTCGATCTCGCCATAGTCGAAATCATACACGTTCGCGCCTTCGCCGGACACGAAGAAGTGCAGCATCGTGTTGTCGAGGAAGCGGCTGCGCATAGTCGCCCAGTCCAGCTGCGTGCCCAGCTGCGCCAGATAGATCACCTCGTTCAGCGTGAGGTCGGTCTGGACCGTGTGCACGAGCGTCTCCCACAGCGCCGGCAGCTGGCCGACGAGCCCTTGCTGCTGGATGGCGTTCCACAGTCCGCGCAGGACGCGCTGCTGACGGCGCGATCGATCGAAGTCGCTGGTCGTCTTGCGCGAACGGGCATACCACAACGCGTGCTTTCCGTCGAGGTGATAAATCCCGGCGGTGGGAATGTCGATGGTGCCGGTGGGGACGGTGGCCAGTGCGTCGCCGAAGAGGATGTCGGTTTGATCGTCCGGCACGTCGGGGAAAATATCGTACAGCGCACAATCGGCGACTACGTCCACGCCGCCGACCGAGTCGATCAACCGCTTGAAGCCGCTGAAATCGACGCGAGCGTAATATTGCGCCGGGATGCCCAGATTGTACTGGATGGTCTGTTTGAGCAGGCCCGGTCCGCCGCCGGGGAAATTGTTTCGCTCGCCGTATGAATCGGCCAGGTTGATTCGGGTCCATTTCCAGTTGGGGATATACACCCACAGGTCACGCGGAATCGAAAGCATCGTCAGCGACGGCACATCCGGATCGATGCTGACGAGGATCATCACATCGGAGCGCCAGCCCTGCCGGTCGGGGCGCTTGTCGCTGCCTATCAAAATGATGTTGAGGGTGTTGTCGCTGAATTCGCGCAGGGGCGCGGGAGAAGGCGGCGGCGCATAGGCGGCAGTGAAGACTTCGGGCGCGGGCAGTGGCGTAACGGTCAACGCCAGGTTTGCCAGCGGCGGAGGCGGCGAGGTGGGCGTGGGCGAAGGGGTGTCAGTCGGTGTCGGTGTAGGCGTATAGGTGCGCGTGGGCGTCCAGGTGGGCGGTGTGGTCGGCGCCGGCGTGTCGGTCGGATCGGTCGTCGGCGTGATAGTGGCCGTTGCGATGAGGACGATGACATTGCCACTTCCGGGCGCAGCGTTCAGCGCCAAGAGCGTGCCGATGATGGCGAGGAGGACAAAGATAATGAAGATGAGGATCAGGTCAATCGCAGATACCGATGACCGCTTCGGCACGGTGCGGGTGTCCATTCGCCTCTCACAATTCTTGTCGCGTGCGTGCAGAGTTTCGAACGTCTGCGCAGGCATGCGCTCACGATACGTGACGCGATTATAAGTCAGACCGAGTTGGCGTCAAATACGCACGGGGGGCGCTGAGGCGACGAAGAGCCTACGGCGTGGGCGTTGCTTCGGGTGTTGGTACGGGAGTGGGCGGCGGCGCAGGCCACTGTCCGCGCGAGGGGCGCTGGCAGGGCTCGAAGTCGTCGCCAACGATGACCCGGTAGGAGAAGGGACTGTTCGGGTCGGGTTGATCGAGAATGTTCTCCGGCGCGACGTGGAACAGTTCAGCCAGCGCCAAGAGGCGTGAACCTTTAGAGGTCGACGTATGGTTGATGATCGTGGTGTGGGGAGTCGTCAAATCAGCCCGACCCCAGCCCGATACGCTGAATCCGGCCCAGCCCAGCCGATCGGCAGCGACGCGCTCCCAGTCATGGTGGGCCGTGCCGTTGCGCACATCGACCCGGACCGGCGCCTGTGAGGCGATATTCTTGGGCAGCGGCGCGAGCGCCTCATCCAGATAGGGCGCGAGCTCCTCGTAGTCATACAGCAAAACGTTCGCGCCGGTTTCGGTGACGTGCCAGGTGAGCAGCGAGCCGTCGATGAATCGGCTGCGAATGTGCGCCGGGTTGATCCGTGCGCCGATGTCGGCCAGGTAGATCACGTCGTTAAACCCGAGGTCGGTTTCGACCGTTTGCGTGAGCGAATCCCACACCTGCGGCAGCTGCGAGATGAGACCTCGATCGCGGATCGCATTCCATAAAGCGCGCAGGACACGCTGCTGGCGGCGCGAGCGATCAAAATCGCTGGTCGTCTTGCGCGAGCGGGCATACCACAGCGCGTGCTTGCCATCGAGGTGATACACGCCGGCAACGGGAATATCGATCGTGCCGGTGAGGACGGTGCTCAACGCCTCGCCGCTGATGATGTCCGTCTGGCCGTCCGGCACATCCGGGAAAATGTCGTAGAGCGTACAGTCGGCCACCACGTCGACGCCGCCGACTCTATCGATCAGGCGCTTGTAGCCGGTGAAATCGACGCGGGCGTAGTAATGGACGGGGATGCCGAAGTTGTACTGGATCGTCTGCTTGACTAACCCGGGGCCGCCGCCGGGGAATCCCGAACTTTCGCCGTACCCATCCGCCAGGTTGATGCGCTGCCAGTGCCAACCGGGAATGTACACCCACAGGTCGCGCGGGAACGACAGCAGTGTTAGCGAAGGCACATCGGGATCGATGCTGGCCAGGATCAGGACATCGGTTCGCCAGGCGCCATCGCCCGGGCGGCGGTCGCTGCCCATCAGCACGATGTTGATCACGTTCGGCCCGAAATCGCGCAGAGGAGCAGGCATCGGCGGAGCGACGAACGTGTCGGTCCCGATAGCGACTGCCTGTGGCGCGAGGGTGGGAAGAACGGTCACGATCGGGTGCGGCAGGGTCGGCGTGGGCGAAGGGGTCGCCGTGTCCTCTGGCGTCGGAGTTGCCTCCGCCGTGGCTGTAACGACAGGTGGCACGGACGTGGCCGCGACCTCGACGAGCGGAGGCAAGGGTGTCTGCTTGACTATTGCGGCCGGATCGGGCGCGTCGGCGTAGACGTTGCCGAATAGCTCAGGCACGCGCGGCGTGACGAACGCGCTCACGGCCAACCCTGCTACCATTCCAAAGAAGGTGAACTGAAACAGTAGACCTCGTTTTAGCTTGCAGAGTTGTTCTTCCCACCATTCGCTAGAAGTGCGATACTTCGTTTCGCTTTCCTTCAGCGCGATCTCCGCCCGCTTCAGATCAGTAACGTCCTTGATGATACCGACCACGTAGCTCGTCCGGCCGGATGCATCCGACAGCGGCTGCCGGCGGATGCGCCATATGCGCATACGGCCATCGGCTGAGGCGATCGACTCTTCGATCACGCAGGGCTGTCCAGTTTCAAATACCTGGTCATCGAGTTTCCAAGCCGCGTCAGCTTGATTTCCAGGGAAGTAGTCGTGATCGGTCCGGCCCAGGAGACTGCCCTCAGGCTGGCCGATCAACTCACAGAACGCTGAATTGACGAATACCCACTTGTGATCGCGATCTTTGATGAAAACGGGATCCGGTATCTGGTCGACAATGGCTTTGAAGAAAGCCGACTCGGTTGATGGATCGGCGGCGTTCGACGCTGGCGGCGCGTCGCGCAGCGCCGGGTCCGGCGAAATCCCAGATGCGCTCGCGCCGTTCCCGGACGGGCCTGACACAGCAGCGGGCGCGGTCTTCTGCCGATCGAGCGCATCGGGTTCGACCGAAGGAGAGAATAGTTTTTCCAACCGGTGTTCCAGATCACGCTTGTGCATGAGCCATCAACTATGCTGCCAGGGCGCGGTAGTGCTGGGCGGCGCGGGCGTGGGGCGCATACTGGGTGATCGGCTGGCCGAAGATGGGACTCTCGCGCAA
>JBOGUH010000126.1:0-2525 GCA_050695975.1 Anaerolineae bacterium | reverse complement strand
TCCGAAGTGCGTCGCACATTAGGCAATCCCAAACAGCAGCCTCGCCGCCTGCTGCGCCAGCGCGAGCAGGCCCGATGGCAGCACGCCGAGAATGAACGTCGCTGCCGTCGTCAGCGCCAGAGAGAAGTTAAGCGATCCGTAGCGAACCGGCTCGACTTCCTTCTCCGGCTCGCGCATGAACATCTCGATCACCACGCGCAGGTAGTAGAAGGCTGAGACGACACTGGTCAGCACGCCGACGATCGCCAGCCAGGTCAGATCGGCCTGTACCGCCGCCCAGAACAGGTAATACTTGCCGGTGAAGCCGCCGGTCAGCGGGACGCCCGTCAGGCTGAGCATGAAGAAGGCCATCGCTAACGCCATCGGCAGGTTGCGGCGAGCCAGGCCGCGATAGGCGCTGAAGGTTTGGTCTTCACCATCCTTATTCGCCAGCATGGCCAGCACAGCAAACGCGCCGAGATTGGTGAAAGCATAAGCCAGCAAGTAGAACATCGCCCCGGCCACGCCGTACTCGCGCGCCTGCGCATCGCCTGCGCCCGCCGCCGCGACGCCCATCAGAATGTAGCCGGCGTGGGCGATGCTGGAGTATCCCAACATGCGCTTGAGGTTGTTCTGCATGATCGCGACGACGTTTCCCAGGATCATCGTCAGCGCGGCGATAAACGCGACGATGAATACCCAATCGGCCTGCAGCGTGCTGAACGCGAAGACGAACACGCGCACCATCGCCGCAAAGCCGGCCACTTTGGCGCCCACCGACATGAAACCGGTGACCGGCGTGGGCGCGCCCTCGTACACGTCCGGCGTCCACATGTGGAACGGCACCACGGCGACTTTGAAGCCCAGACCGACCAACACCAGCCCCGCCCCGATCAACAGCAGTGGGGAAGGTGGCATGTGCATCAGCCGCGCCGACAGGATCGACAGGTCGGTCGTGCCCGCCGCGCCGTAGACCAGCGCGATACCGAATAGTAAGAAGCCTGACGAGAATGCGCCGAGCAAGAAGTACTTGACCGCGGCTTCTTCCGATTGCGTGTTCGGCCAGGCGAAACCGGCCAGCACGTACAGCGGGATCGACAGGATCTCCAGCGCGATGAAGACGATGATCAGATTGTTGGCGCTGGCCATCAACGTGATGCCGCTGACGCTGAACATCAGCAGCGCGTAATACTCGCCGCGCCCGATACCCCGGTCACGGATGTAGTTGATCGATTGCAGCACGGCCAACCCACCGGCGATGATCCCCACCAGACCGAAGAACAGCGCATACGGATCGAGCGCGACCATCCCGCTGAAGCCGATGCCGCTCTGGCCCCACAGCATGGCCGAGGCGACGCCAGCCACGACGAAACCGATCAGCGCCAGCCAGCCGATGATCACCTTGCGCTTCACGGCCAGATCGATCAGCATCAGCGCCGTCCCCCACACCGCGAGAATGGTCGTCGGCAGAATTGACAGGTAATCGAGGGTTGTGACTTCCATAGAAATCTCGCCAAGCGATTGGTTATTGGTAATTACCAATCCCCAATCACTAATCTCTCAGTGCCCGCCCGCAACCAACCCGCCGACGCGCGCCACCACCTCGCCGACCGAGGACGACATCACGTTGAAGAACGGCGCCGGGAACAGACCGATGGCGAAGATCAAGATCACAATCGGGAGCATCACCCAGACCTCGCGGCGATTCAGGTCGAGCAGCTTCTTATTCTCCTCGCTAACCTCGCCCATGAACATACGCTGGAACATCCACAGAATGTAAATCGCGGCGAGGATGATGCCGATGGCGGCCAGCGCGGTGTACAGGCCGGGATTGCCGTATGCGTTCGACGCCGTCGAGCCGAGCAGGATGGTGAACTCGCCGACGAAGCCGTTCAGGCCGGGCAGGCCCATCGACGACAGCGCGACGATCAATGAAATCGTGCCGTAGATCGGCATGATCTTCCACAGGCCGCCGAACGCGCTCAGCTCGCGCGTGTGCTTGCGCTCGTAGACGAAACCGACGATCAAGAACAGCGCGCCGGTGCTCAGGCCGTGATTGACCATTTGCAAGATCGCGCCCTGGATGCCCTGCGGCGTGAGCGAGAAGATGCCCAGCATCACGAAGCCCAGGTGCGACACCGAGGAGTACGCCACGAGTTTCTTGACGTCGCTCTGGGGGAACGAGACGATCGCGCCGTAGATGATGCCGATGATCGCCAACACGGCGATGACCGGCGCGGCCTGCCGGCTGGCTTCGGGGAACAGCGATAGGTTGAAGCGCAGGAAGCCGTACGTCCCCAGCTTCAGCAGGACGCCAGCCAGGATGACCGACCCGGCGGTCGGCGCTTCGACGTGCGCGTCAGGCAGCCACGAGTGCAGCGGCCACAGCGGCACCTTGATGGCGAACGCGGCGGCGAAAGCGATGAACAGCGCCATCTGCGGCGCGCCGGCCAGCCAGGCATTGTTCTGGACCAGCTGCACCAGATCGAACGTGCCGGCCGTGCCGCCCAGCCACAGGATCGCCAGCAGCATCAAGATCGAGCCAG
>JBOGUH010000125.1:0-2508 GCA_050695975.1 Anaerolineae bacterium | reverse complement strand
ATCCTGAAGGGCGCGCGCCGCGATCGCGTCGAGCCGATGGAAGTCGTCGAGACGTACACGCGTTCCTACTTCGAGGATATGGACGCGCTGGGTGTCGTCCGGCCCGACATCTCGCCGCGCGCCAGTGCGCACATCCCCGAGCAGATCGAACTCATCAAGACGCTGATCGAAAAGGGCCACGCTTACGAAGCGAATGGGTCGGTGTACTTTTCCGTCGCGTCGTTCCCGGACTACGGCAAGCTGTCAGGCCGGCGCATCGAGGAAGAGGAAGGGGGCACGCGCGCTGGAACGCCCTTTAGGGTCGCGCCCCGCGAGGACAAGCGCCACCCGGCCGACTTCGCGCTGTGGAAGAAAGCCGAACCGGAACACATCCTGCGCTGGCCCAGCCCCTGGAGTTGGGGCTATCCCGGCTGGCACATTGAATGCTCGACGATGTCGACCAAGTACCTCGGCAGCCCTTTCGACATTCACGGCGGGGGCATCGACAACATCTTCCCGCACAACGAATGCGAGATCGCGCAGTGGGAAGCCGCGTCGGGCCAACCGTTCGCCCGCTATTGGATGCTGGCCGGCGCGCTGAGCATCGACGGCGTTAAGATGAGCAAGTCGCTCGGCAACGTGCTGAACATCAAGGACGCGCTCAAGCGCTACAGCCCACAGGCGATCCGCTTCTTCATCCTGAGCAGCCACTACTCCAACCCGATCGACTTCAGTGACGCCGCGCTCGAAGCCGCCGCCAAAGGCGTCGAGCGGCTGCTGGGGCCTGTCCGCCTGGTGCGCGACCGATTGCGCACAGCGGCAGAATCTGCCGATGCGGCGGAGTTCGCCAACGCTCTCGACGAGCACCGCGCCGCGTTCGTCGAGGTGATGGACGACAACTTCAATGCGCCGGCCGGGCTGGGCGTGTTGAGCAAACTGACCACCGACGTCAACACGCTGCTCAACAGCGGCAGCCCGATCGGTCGATCGACGCTCGAAGCGATCGACACGACCTATCGCGATCTGGGTGGCCGCGTCCTGGGCGTGATCCCCGACGCATTCGAGTCCGATGCCGACCTCGACGTGCTTGACGGCCTGGTGCGCATGTTGATCGACATGCGCGCCGAGGCGCGCGCGAGCAAGGACTTCGCCCGCGCAGATGCGATCCGCCAACAGCTGGCCGAAGTGGGCGTCGCGCTCGAAGATGGGCGCGATGGCACGATCTGGCGATTGACGCGGTTGGGGTCGGCAGCTGCCGACCCCTACCGCTTGTATCTGATATGCGTGAATTGATCTCTGGCCGCAACGCTGTCCACGAAGTGCTGCGCGCGAATCGGCGCCAGGTGTACAAGCTCCTCGTCGCCGAAGGTGTTCAAGAAAAGGGCACGCTCGCCGACGCGCTGGCGCTGGCCGCCAGGCGTAACCTCCCCGTTCAGCGCGTCCCCCGCGCGCGGCTCGATCACATCACCGACGCGCATCAAGGCATCGCCGTCGAGGCCGGCGCCTACCCCTACGTCAACCCGGAAGACATTCTCGCCCTCGCCGAAGAGCGCGGCGAGCCGCCGCTCATCCTGATCCTCGACATCCTCCAGAATCCGCAGAACCTCGGCACGCTCCTGCGCACCGCCGAAGCGATGGGCGTCCACGGCGCGATCCTCCCGCAGCGCCGCGGCGTCGAAGTCACGCTCGCCGTCGTCAACGCCTCGTCCGGCGCGAGCGAGCACCTGTATATCGCGCGGGTAGTCAATCTTGTCCGGGCCATGGAGGAACTCAAGGAACGCGAGGTATGGATTGCCGGCCTGGAACACAAAGATGAGAGAGCGATCGACTTCTGGTCGGCCGACCCTTCGACAGGCTCAGGGCAAGTTCTGCGCGGCGCGTTGGCGCTCGTCGTCGGCAACGAGAGCGAGGGGATGCGCCGCCTGGTGCGCCAGACATGCGACTACCTGCTGCGCATCCCGATGCGCGGCCACATCGAATCGCTCAACGCCTCGATCGCCGGGTCGATTGTCCTCTATGAGGTGTTTCGGCAGAGGCGGGCGGCAGTCTAGTGCCTTGACTAATAAGTTTTGCATAGTTCCCGCCGCAGTTGCACTGCGGTGGGTGGCAGCGCAACTGCCACCCGAACGGTCATCCCCAATCACCCCGGCGACATTCCAAAGGGCACACTGAACGCTATTGTAAAACAACTTGGCATCGGCCGCGAAGAGTTTGATTCGGCGAAGGATTGATACGCGGCTATATCGAATCGCCCAACGCGTCCATTGCCGGATCGATCGCCCTCTGCGAAGTGTTCTGGCAGAGGCAGGCGGCGAGTGAATCGTCACACGGCACGGGTCGCGGCCAGATGCGCGAGAACGGAAAAAGCGGCTGAGTGCGGATTAGGATTGTCTCCACGAAGCGTTCCGGCAGCGGCGGGCGATGATGCACGATGTCCATTGCTTTACTGACGAAGGCTAGCGCGTGCTCCAAGTCAAGTCGAAGGGGCGCTGGACGTCGACTGACAACTCCTGCAGCTTTCTCGCGTCC
>JBOGUH010000124.1:0-4178 GCA_050695975.1 Anaerolineae bacterium | reverse complement strand
TCCCATTCACATCGACCGGCGCGAGACGCTCGCCAGTGAGCGAATCGTATAACCCTACGTTCACGCACACCGTTCCCTGATCCGGGAGTGTGATATAGCGCACTTCCTCAATTTGCTTGCCGGCCGGCCACTGCCAAAACGGCAACATGTCCATCACCGGGCCATCCGATTGCGCGATCAGCTCGCCTCGCCCGTTCAAGACATGCACAAACACGACTGCATCGTCAGCGCCCCCCGAGTATTGCCAGCGCAGCGTGACCGCCAACAAGTGTTTCTCGACCAGGCTCAACTCGGCATCGACTAATGCAACCGATCGATCGAACTGAACCAGCAGCGCAGCCGAGGCTGGTTCCGTCTGCGTTCCGGCGTAACGCACCGGGATGCCGTCGGGGCCGGGATAGCTGCGATACACCCGATCGGCCGAAGCGATCGCCGCAGCCAGATCAGGCCAGTCCGCATCGCGGCCTATCGTCTCGACTGAGTAATCAAGCGGCGGCATTAAGTTGCCGAACGTGAGCGTTTGTACGTCGTCGGGAGCCGAGAGGCCGTTGACCGCCAGCACCTCACGCAGGCCTGTTGCTCGCCGATAGAACTGCGGCGACTCCACACCGATCGGAAACACGCGATCCGGCGGACGAGCCAGCCTCGGGAAGTTCACTACCAGTATCGATCGATCCCCAGGGTGCTCCGCTATGGCTTCGCCGAGGCTCCACACCGATCCGCCCAGCCGCTCGTAATACGGTATCCGCGATCGGATGAACCCGATGCCGAAGGTGAGGACGGTTGTTACGCCTATGGCCGCGAGCGCGCCGCGCGTCCATTTCCACCTGCCGGGCCGGTCGGCGAGTCCGAGCCATCCAGCGCTCCACACGAGCGCCGCGCCGATCGACTGTTCATACAACAGCCAGGCCGCAGCCAGGGTGTAGCGCGGAACCAGCGTCAGCGAAAAAGGCAGCGCGCCCAGCGCCCACAGCAGCAATCCGAGCGTAACCAGGCGGAGGCATCCCGCTCGCCATGCAGCGAAGCTGACCACGATCACGAACAGCCCACCGCCGATCCAGATCACGATCTGATCGGACAGCCCGGTTGCGTCGATGATCGATCGCGCGATCGGGCCGAAGGGATACGTCAGCCCCTGCACCGCATACGACAGGTTGATCAAGATGCCGTTCAGGTCGGGCCGTGCGGTCTGCGGTCCGCTCTTCGGCACAGATAACCAGACGGCGAGACCGAATGCGGGAGCGGCGGCGGCCCAGGCCAGAATCGGCCACGACGGGCGGCGGCGTCGCGTCCGCGCCCAAACGACCTCGGACAAGCCCAGCAGCGGCCCGGCGATCAAGCCGGCCTCATGCGCGAACGGCGCCAGCGCTGCGCATACTCCTGCAGCGGCCAGTCCCGCGCGGCTGCCGTTCAATCGATACACGTCGTGACCGGCCAACGTCCCCAGGATCAACATCGTCACCAGGGGATGGTACAACGCGCCGACAAACGGAACGACCTGGAACGTGAACGGGTACAGCGCAAACAGCATCCCGGCCAGCCATCGCCCTTGCCGGCTCAGGCGCTCGGGCAGCCAGCGGCTGGCGAGCGTGCCGGCGAGCAGCGCATTGATCGTGTGCACTGCCAGGTTGACCCAGTGCAGCATGACCGGATCGAATCGCCCGGCGAGCAGCTCGCCGATCTTCCACACCGTCTGTGTTAGCGGCCGGTAGTAACCGAACGGCGAAGCCGTCCACAGCCCGGCCACGTCCTGGCTGCCGATCCAGTCAAACAGGCCGATGTCATCCTGAACGAAAGGGAGAAGCCACGCGGGCGCGTAGGCCAGCACGATCAGGATCGTGATGGCCGCTGCGAAGGCCGCATTCGATCCGATGAGTCTGCGCCCTCGATCGCCGAGCATGGGCCGACCGCCTCAACGATCCAGTATCTCGTCGGGCACATCGATGCTGGACGGCCGGGCCAAATGCTCGCTGAGTCCCCACTTCACACACAAAAATCCGGTGGGCGTTCGATCGACCAGCACGATGCCGGTATTGGGCAGGTAGAAATCGCGTGGCGCAGCCAGATTGAGTTCAGAGCACAGCTTGAAGAGGCCAAACGCAAAAATGCCGCCGTGCCCGACCAGCAGGGTGTCGCCTTCGCCGTCAGGCAGCGCATGCATGAGGCGAGCGAATCGCTGCATCGCAGCGTGGCCGGTCTCGCCGCTGGCGAAGGCCGCATCGAGATCGCCGGCGAACCAGCTGAAAACCACTTGCTGGAAGGCTTGCCACGCTTCGAGATCGTTGCGGCCTTCCAGCGCACCACAGTCGATCTCGCGCAGCTCCTCGGCGATCGCGTAATCGAGGCCCAACCGCCTCCCGACGATCTCGGCCGTCTGTACGGCGCGCTTGAGCGGGCTGGCGACGAGGCGCCGGATCGACCGGCCCGCTAGCCAGGCCGCAGCCTGCTCAGCCTGGCGCACGCCGATTTCGGTAAGCGCATCGTCAACGTGCCGGCAGGAGAGCGTCCGTGAGACGTTGACCGGGCTTTCGGCGTGGCGCATCAGAATGATCACAATGACCTCCTGCATGACCGTTTTCCTGCGCGGCATCATCACCGATGAGCGCCATCTTCAATCTAAAGACTCACCCATTCAGAGTGGTCGATTGAAGAACGACACCCATGAAGGTTCTCTTCATGGGCGTCGTCTTTGAGACGAGGAGAAAGATTGCCTCTCATCCCAACCTTAAATTCGATAGGAATCACGTCTTTCGTTACAGCGGCACGACCTGCTCAACCCTGACCCACATCGCCGGCTGCCGAAACACCAGCAGCCACCCGTCGGGGCGCGCTTCGCTGACCTCCATCACCCGCCGGTCGGTAAGTGTACGTGTCACCCTCCCGCCCGGCGCGTCATAAATTGCGCAGATCTGGCCGGCGCGCACCTGGAACGGCGTCGGCTTCAGCCACCAAGCCACCGTTATCTGGGTGCCTCGCTCCGGCCGCCACGTCATCAACACCCGCTCGAACTTCTGCTCCGCGCCGTTACCCACCACACGCTCATCTTCCGTCGGCGCGCCGTGCTCCAGCGGTCGCCAGTTCCAATAGAAATCGTTTCTCACCAACCAGGTCCTGCGGGGACTATCCACCACGGCGCATTCCCCTTCGGTGTCCGCGCCTCCGCTGAACTTTTGGACGACCATCGCACCGATCTCCTCAGGCTCGCCGATGGCCGTGCCAATCCTGCGCCCGGCCGCGTAGGTGCGGATGCGTCCTTGGGCGTCTTCGAGTCTTGGAACGATGGGGAACCAGAGTAACAGCTCGCGTACGACGAGATCATGTCCGGCTCGATTAGGATGGTTGCTCACAGATAACAGGCTGGACAGATCGCCCGATTCTCTTTGGTATTGACCAAAGGCAGCCAGACTGTCCACAAGGCCGACCCCATATTCTGATGCGAGCTGACGAATCTGCTCGGCATGTTGCTGCAAGGGCAGCCGTTCCTCTAACGGCGCGCCCGTGCGTTGTGTCACATCTGCCGTCGGGGTCAACAACAACACCTTCACGCCTCGGGCCCTGGCTTTTTCAATCATCGATATCCAGGCTGCCCTGGCTTTCTCCAGGCCAATCCTCCGATCGTTAAGACCATAGTCAATGGTCACTACATCTGGACGATGAGGTAAAACCTCTGTTTCGAATCTCAGCGCTCCGCTTTCTGAGTGTTCTCGCCCTATTGCCGTCACGACGACATTGAGTATAGAAAATGGAAACCGGTGTCTAAGACCTTCATGCAGGAGATGAGGGTACGAATTGAAAGTGTCAATCACCGGTGTTGCAAAGTATCCCGCCGGAACGCTGTGGCCATGACAAACGATGTTCACTCTTCGATGGTCTGGCCATTGTCTCCTGAGTATCGCGGTGACATGTGCAAGGTAGGTCTTCCTATCTGCGAGCATCGTCAGCCTCCTCATGGGTGCGCCTAACGGGCAGGCCTCAGCCGCCTCGACGTTGCCACCGCGTTTGTGCCACGCCGCCCTTCCGCGCAGTCCAACCCGCATTCTACCATAAAAACCCTCGAGGCCGTCTACTCAAAACATTCGGGCTGATGCCTCGCAGAGCGGTCCGGTGGCAGCCGGTTACTTCCGTCGCGGAATCATTCAATCCAGAAGTGTGGGTTCCAGGCGACCTCCCAGAGGTAT
>JBOGUH010000123.1:0-3549 GCA_050695975.1 Anaerolineae bacterium | reverse complement strand
GTCAGTTACGGCAGCGGGACGCTGATCCCGACCGAGTCCGCGATCGCCTTGGGAGACGTCCGCGTCCACGCGTCGCGCCTGCTGGTGATTGGCACGACGATCGCGCTGATGCTGGCGCTGACCTATTTCGTGCGCCGCACGCGATTGGGCCGCGCCATGCGCGCTGTCGCGATCGACATCGAGGCCGCCGCCATGATGGGCGTCGACGTGGACCGGGTGATCATGGTGACCTTCCTCATCGGCTCCGCGCTGGCCGGGGCCGGCGGGGTCCTGGTGGGGATCGTGTTCTTCACTGTCCGGCATACGATGGGCTTCCTGGCCGGTCTCAAAGGCTTTACTGCCTCGGTCGTCGGGGGGATTGGCAACATCCCCGGCGCGGTATTGGGCGGCGTGTTGCTCGGCATGGCTGAAGCCTTCGCCAGCGTCTACATCTCGGTCACCTTCAAGGACGCGATTGCCTTCGTCATCCTGGTCATCGTCCTGCTCACCCGGCCCAGTGGTCTATTGGGCCGGGCGGTCCCGCAAAAGGTGTAATCGATGAGCGCCGACCAAACCGCGCCAGCGGCAACCCAGGAACCCGGCGAAAGCGGAGTCCCACACATCGGCGCCGACGAGTGGGTGTCACAAATCGATCGCCGGCTGCGGCGGCGCAGCGGCGTCTGGGGCGCCATCGCCGATCGTTGGGAGGCGATTCCATTCGTCGGGCGAGCGGCGCTTGTCGCCCTCGTGCTGCTGCTCGCGCCTGTGGTGACAGGTACTGAGCCGGCGCTCAACTTGCTGCGCATCTCCAATAACGACTTCATTATCCGCGTTGGCGCTTCCTTCCTGGCCTTCAGCATCTTAGCCATTGGCTTGAACGTCGTCGTGGGCTACGCCGGTTTGCTCGACCTCGGCTACGTCGCCTTCTTCGGCGTGGCCGGCTATGCCTATGCCTATCTGTCTTCGGATTTCATCGGCGACGGCGTCCACGTGCCCTCGATCATCAGCGTGCCGCTGATCATTGCCTTCACCGCCCTGCTGGGCTGGCTGCTCGGATCCGCCTCGATCCGGCTGCGGGGTGACTACCTGGCGATCGTCACCCTGGGCTTCGGGCAGTTGTTCGTGCAGTTGACCACCACGCTCACCCGCGTCGAGCTGCCCGGCCTGGCGCGCCCGGTCGACCTGACCCGGGGCCCTAACGGGATCAACAACCTTGACCCTATCATGCTGTTTGGCTACGAATTCAAATCGACGCTGCAATACTACTTCCTGTTCTTCATCTTGCTGGCGCTGATTTTCGTGGTGGTCGATCGGCTCAATCGCTCCCGGATCGGCCGCGCCTGGCGCGCGATGCGCGAGGACGAGCTGGCGACCGAGGTGATGGGCATGCCGACGCGCCGCTTGAAGCTGATGGCGTTCGCCATCGGCGCCGCCATCGCCGCGCTGACCGGCTCGGTGTACGCCGCCTGGCAGGGAAACGTGGTGCCCAATCGATACGACCTGACCTTGCTGATCGAGCTGTATGCGATGATGGTGTTGGGCGGGCTGGGCAGCTTGCCCGGCGTCATCCTCGGCGCGCTGATCTTTACCACGCTGCCCGAACTGCTGCGCAACGTCGAACTGGCAGGTTTCCTCTTCTACATCGGCGGCCTGATCGGCCTGATCGGGTGGCTCAGGCTGACAAGACGGCTGGCTGCCGTGCTGGGGGTAACCCTTGCCGGCGGTCTGCTCCTGAAACTGGCCGTCAATTGGCTATGGCCCGGCCTGGATACCGGTATGCCGCCGGCGCAGGGGTCGCTCCTCAATCAGCTCGCCCAGGGTTGGCTGGTGATTCCTGAAAACTTCAAAGGCATAGGCAACCTGGTCATGGGTGGCGCGCTCTTGACCTTGCTGCTGACGCTCCTGATCAAAAAGCCGTGGCGCTGGATCATCTTGGGCCTGTCGCTCTACATGTTCGCCTTCGCCTGGGAAACGCGGCTGGCCACCGAACCCTCCGTGACCCGCATCCTGGTGGTCGGCGCCACGCTGATCGTGTTGATGATTACCCGTCCGCAGGGCTTGCTGGGAAAACTCCGCGTATCGGTTATCTGACCGATGGCTCTTCTAAAAATCGAAAGACTCAACAAACATTTCGGCGGCTTGCAGGTCGTCCACGACTTATCGCTGGAAGTCAACGCGGGTGAGATCGTCAGCCTGATCGGCCCTAATGGCGCGGGCAAGACCACCGTGCTCAACCTGATCACCGGTTTGTATCAACCGGATCAGGGCGAGATCGTGTTCGACGGTCATTCGCTGGTTGGGTTGGAGCCGCACCAGATCACGCGTCGGGGCGTCGCCCGTACCTTTCAAACGCTGCGGCTGTTCTTGAACATGAGCGTGCGCGAGAATGTGATGAGCGCCGCCTTTTCCCGAACACACGCCAACCTGCTTCAGATCATCCTGCGCACACCCGGCTTTCGGCGCGAAGAAACCCACATGCGGAACATGGCCGAGGAGAAGCTGGCGTTCTTCGGCGAGCGGCTGCAAGGGTATCGCTTTGATCAACCTGCCTACAGTTTGTCGTATGCGAATCGCAGGAGATTGGAGATTGCGCGGGCGATGGCGAGCGAGCCGAAGCTGCTGCTGCTCGACGAGCCGGCGGCCGGCATGAACCCCAACGAAACGCTGGAGATCACCGAGCTGATCGGCCAGCTGCGCGACGAGGGCGGTTACACGATCCTGTTCATCGAGCACGACATGAACGTCGTCGGCGGCATCTCCGATCGCGTGGTCGCACTGGACTACGGCGAGAAGATCGCCGAGGGCACGTATCACGACGTGGTCACGAACGAGCACGTCATCGAAGCGTACCTGGGCAGGAAGCACGAGGCGAGTAGAAAGTAACGCATGGCAGATGACGGGTGACGCGGCGCTCGCCACTCGTCACTCGCCACCCGTCACGCGTCACGCGCCACTGATCACGCAGTACTCCACAACATGAATGCTCCTCCCCTTCTTCGTTTCGTCAACGTCAACACGCACTACGGCTCGATTCACATCCTGCAAGACGTGAACGTCGAGATTTATCCGGGCGAGATGGTCTGCCTGCTGGGCGGCAACGCCTCCGGCAAATCGACGACGCTCAAGACCACCTTGGGCATCGTCAAGCCGACCAGCGGCACGGTCGAGTTCGACGGCGAGGTGATCAACGACAAGCCGACCAGTTACCGCGTCGCGCGCGGCATCGCGGTCGTGCCGGAGAATCGGCGCATCTTCGGCCAGATGAGCGTGATGGAGAACCTGGAGATGGGCGCGTATCTGCGCGATCGGGGACCCGATCTCAAAGACGACGTCGATCGCGTGCTGGCGCTGTTCCCCCGCCTGAAAGAGCGCCTCGCCCAGCCGGGCGGCACGTTGAGCGGCGGCGAGCAGCAAATGCTGGCGATGGGCCGCGCGTTGATGTCGCGCCCGCGCCTGCTGCTGATGGACGATCCGTCGATGGGCCTGGCGCCGATCCTGGACGAGGAGAACTTCGATCTCATCCAGCAGACCAACCGGCAGGGCACGACTGTGTTCATAGTGGAGCAGAAC
>JBOGUH010000122.1:0-7892 GCA_050695975.1 Anaerolineae bacterium | reverse complement strand
AACAGAATCGCCAACGCCGTCACGACGACATGTGCGAGGCGACTCCAGTTGCCGGCTATCCTCTCAACAAGATCGCCAGTGCTGTCACGACGACATTCCCCAGCGCCAACGGCAGCATCAGCTTCCAGCCGAAGCCCATCAGTTGATCGTAACGGAAGCGCGGCAGCGTCGCCCGCACCCATACGGCCACAACCAGCAGGACGATGATCTTGCCCAGGAAATAGATCGGCCCGAGCCACGGCACGTTATCCACGCTCAGCCAGGGCAGTGCCTGCGCGACGGCCGGCGGGAACGGCTCGCGATAGCCGCCGAAGAAGAACGTCACCAGCAGACCGCTGACCGCGATGAGCTTAATGTACTCGGCCATGTAAAACAGCGCAAACTTCATGCCGCTGTACTCGGTGTTGAAGCCGGCAATGAGCTCCTGTTCCGCTTCAAGCAGATCGAACGGCGCGCGGTTTGTTTCGGCCATCGTGCTCAGCAGAAAGATGGCCGCGGCGACCGGCTGCAGGAACACGAACCACACGTTGCGCTGCGCGTCGACGATCGCGTTCATATCCAGCGTCCCGGCCAGCAGCACGACACTCACCACCGACAGGCCCAGCGCCAATTCGTACGATACCATCTGGGCCGCGGCGCGGATGCTGCCCAGCAGCGCGTACTTGTTGTTGCTGCTCCAGCCGGCCAACGTGACGCCGTACACGCTGATCGACGTGATGGCCAAGATGTACAGCACACCGACATTGAGATTGGGCGCGAGCGTCAGCGAGATCTCCAGGCCGAACAGGTTCGCGCGCGTCGGGCCGAAGGGCATCACCGCGAACAGCGCCAGCGCCGGGATCACCGTGATGATCGGGGCCAGGATGAATACCACCCGATCCGCTCCGGCGGGGATCAACTCTTCTTTGAAAATCAACTTGATACCGTCGGCCAGCGGCTGCAGCCAGCCGCCCAGGATGCGCCCGCCGCCCGGCAGCGGGATGTACCCGGCGCGATCCGGACCGACGCGGGCCTGGAAGCGCGCCACCACCTTGCGCTCCAGCAGCGTCGTGTACGCGAATGCGGTCAGCAGGATAAAGATCAGCAGCGCCGTGTGGACGATCCACACGATGAATTGAGTGAGTGGCTCCATCGCCTACGACCCTTTCCGGATGTGCGCCGCGCCGGCTGGCACGTGCGCCGGCACCAATGCCACACCCTGCGGCGCGCGGCCGTTGACGTGCGCCTTCAGCGACACGTCCTGCCCGTCGATCGAAACCATCAGCGTGTCGCCCTCCTCCAGGCCCAGGCGCGCCGCGTCGTCCGCGTGCAGCTCGACCGACCAATCCATCAGTCGCGGGTGGAACACGGTCGATTGATCGATCAGCGTGCCGCGATCGTACAATCGGCGCGACGGGACGGCGATCAAGCCGTCGGGCAGGGCGGGCGCGTCGATCCACTTCAGGCTGGTCTGTCCATCCATCTCAACGCCCGACTTCGTCTGCGCGCCGACCCCGCCGCGGTTGTCATAGGCCGTGCCGCCGAAATACAAATCCTTGTCGCCGACCGGCGGCCATTCTTCGCGCGTCTGCGCCAGCGAAGCGTACGACAGGCCGGCGTAGCGCGGCTGCGTTGAGGCGATCTCGGCGAAGACCTCTGCCGCAGTCTGATAATCCCACTTCAAGCCCAGCCGCCGGGCGATCTCCTGCGTGATCTCCCAATCGGCCTTGCCATCACCCAACGCCGGCAGCGCGCGATAGAAGCGCTGCACGCGGCGGTCGCCGCTGGTGGTCGTGCCGTCGCGTTCGGCGAACGACAGCGCCGGCAGCACCACGTCGGCCTCTTTCGCCGTCTCGGTCAGGAACAGTTCCTGCACGATGTGGAACGGGCTGCCCTTGCTGCGCCGTGGCATGCGTCCCTCGCCGACCGGATCGCTGCCGGCGATGTACACCACCTCGGCCCTCGGCTCGGCGCCCATATGCAAGTCTCCGATCAGATCGAGCGTGCCTTGCGTGTTGTTGTGCGGCCAGAGCGGCAGCAGGCCGTTGTTCGGCTTGCCGACGTGCCCGGTGACGATCGCGATGTTCGCGCACGCCTGCGCCAGCGCCGACGCTTCGGGCACGCTTCGCGTCTCGCCGCCGACCTTGCCCGGATTCATCGCCGTCCGTCCGAACACGATCACAGCGTCACTCGCTTCGGCGATGATCTTCGCCGCGTCGTGGATCGCCTGCGCGGCAACACCGGTCAACTGCTCGACCTTCTCCGGCGTGGTGTCGGCGGCCTTCGCCTTCACATCCGCAAGACCGTCGATGCCCTCGCCCTTGCCCTCGCCGAGCAGCACGTTCAGGATGCCGAAGGCGACGATCGACTCGCTGCCGAGTCGGTAACGCAGCGAGTGCTGCGTGTACCGGTCGAGCTTGGTTTCGTAGCCGTGGGCGACGATCAACTGCGCGCCGCGCCTGGCCGCGCCCTTGATGCGCAGGAACCACACCGGCGCTTCTTCTTCCACGTCGCCGGCGATGACGAGGATCGCGCTGCCCTTGCCCATTTTGCCGAAGTCGCTGCCGGCGCCGACGCCGTAGCGCGTGGCGATGTCGTGCGCTGCGACGTGCGGCCGGGCGTTGACGCGCTTCGAGTTCAAGCCTTCGCTGAACAACTTGCGGATGAGATACACATCCTCGTTCGACAGCCGATCGCCGACCAGCGCGCCGGCGTTCGAGCCGGCCGCTTTCAACTTCGACGCGATCAGCGTCAGCGCTTCGTCCCACGCTGCCACGTACATCTGACCATCCTTGCGGACGAGCGGCTTGGTCAGCCGATCCTGGCTGCGCGCGTAGTGATGCCCGAAGCGGCCCTTGTCGCAAATCCAGATCTCGTTGACTTCTTCGTTCTGGCGCGGCATCACGCGCAGGATGTCCCACTGCCCGCCGCGCTGGTTGCTGCGGCGCGTGCCCAGCGTGGTGTTGCAGCCAACCGGGCAGTGCGGGCAGATCGACGGGACGTTGCTCATCTCCCACGGCCGGGCGCGGAATCGGAAATCGGTCGTGGTCAGCGCGCCGACCGGGCAGACGTCGGTAGTGTTGCCGGAGAATTTGGAATAGAAGCCTGGCTCGCCGAGCGTGGCGATTTCCAGCTTGCGGCCGCGTTCGTAGAATCCCAAAACGTGATCGTCGGCGATCTCGTCCTGGAAGCGGATGCAGCGCGCGCACTGGATGCAGCGCTCTTTATCCAGCGTGATCAGGTCGCCCAGCGGAAAGTGTTTGTCGAGGCGCTGTTTGTCGGCGTAGTCGAAGCGGGATACGCCCGGGCCGAAACCCATCGTCAGATTCTGCAGTGGGCACTCGCCGCCCTTGTCACAGATCGGGCAGTCGAGCGGGTGCGAGGTAAGCAGGAACTCCAGCACGTCCTTCTGGGCGAGCTTCACCTTCTCCGTCTGCGTGCGGACGCGCATGCCTTCGCTCACCTGCGTGGTGCAGGCCGTTTCGAGCTTCGCTCCCCAGGCGATCTCGGGCTGGCCATCGGCGCCGATCACCGGCTGCCGGGTGGCGGGATCGAGCTTGGGCCGGCCGATCTCGACCAGGCACATGCGGCACATGCCTACCGGCTCGAGCTTGGGATGGTAGCAGAAGACCGGAATATCGGTCGTGATCTTCTTCGCCGCGTCCACCGCCAGCGTGCCTTTGGGGACGGAGACGAGTGTATCGTCGATGTACACGTTGATCAGGTCGGCCATTACTTGCTGTCCTCGATTAGTCGAATAAGCTCCCGACACCCCTATAAGTACCTTCGTCGCGCCGGGCAATCCGCCCGATGAGTATCAACTCTTGCTCGTCAAAGACTTTGTAAATGACCCGATAGTCTCCAACGCGAATGCGATACACATTCGGCGCAAGCTGTGCCACTCTATCAGGTCGTGGCTGCATGCGCAGGGCGGTGATCTCGTCGACAATGCGCACACGATCAGCCTCGGCGATGCGCCTCAGCTCTCGTTTGACACGAGAACGTGCAGCCTCAATCCGATACACTCCTGGCCTCTGCCTCGATCTCGGCTAGCAGCTCGTCGAAGGAGATTCGATCCCCAGCCTGGTATTCAACTTCCGCCTCACGCATCGCTCGAATGTCATCGACATCCCCCAGTAGGCGGACAAGCCGACTCACTACCCTTTCCAGGCGGGTGATTCTATCCAGCAGATTGTGGTAATCGTCTGCCGGCAAGAGCACAACCGGCCCTGCCAATGTCACAGTGTCCATTGTTACCTCGTCACAGCAAATTCCGTAGTGCTAACTTACGCCGCCAGCTTTGCCGGTGCGGGTTTGGCCGTCGGCTTGGCCACGGGCTTCGCAGCCGGTTTCGCCGCCGCGCCGTCCACTTTAGCCTCGTACTCGTTCTTCCAGTGCTTCAGGCTAGACAGCACCGGGCTGGTGGCGAACTCGCCTAGCAGGCAGAAGCACTTGCCCACCATCTGGCTGGCCACCGTGCTGAGCAGCTCGACGTCGGCCTTTTGGGCGCGGCCCGCGCCGATCTTCTCGTACGTCTGAAGCAGCCAGTGCGTCCCTTCGCGGCATGGCGTGCACTTGCCGCATGACTCGTGTTTGAAGAAGTAGGTCATTTTTTGCGCGGCCCACACCATATCGACCGTGTTGTCCATCACGATGATCGAGGCCGATCCCAGCATCGATCCGGCTGCGGCGACCGACTCGTAGTCGAGCGGGGTGTCGAGCGCGGCTTCGGTCAGGATGTTGGCCGACGCGCCGGCCGGCAGGATGCCCTTCACCGAGCGGCCCAATTCCAGCAGCCCCTGGCCGTACGCGTCGCCGAAGATCAGATCGCGGAAGGTGATCTTGCCCAGATCGATCTCGTAGTTGCCCGGCCGGCGCAGCATGCCGCTCAGGCAGATGATCTTTCGGCCCGGACTCTTTTCCGTGCCGAACTGGCGAAACGCCTCCGCGCCGTGGTTGACGATGTACGGCACGTTGGCCAGCGTCTCGGTGTTGTTGATCACCGTCGGCTGGGCGTACAGGCCCTCGATCGCCGGGAACGGCGGGCGCATGCGCGGCATGCCGATCTTGCCCTCGAGCGATTCAAGCAGCGCGGTCTCTTCGCCGCAGATGTACGCGCCGGCGCCCAGGTGATTGACCATTTGAATCTCAACGTTGGTCCCGAAAACGTTCTTCCCCAGATAACCGGCAGCGTACGCTTCGTCGATCGCGGCCTGCATGACCCGCGCGACCGACTTGAACTCGCCGCGCAGGTAGTGATAGGCGCGCGTCGCGCCGGTGGCGAAGGCGGCGATCGCCGAACCCTCGATCACCTGGTGCGGGTTGAACTCCATCAGCTCGCGATCTTTGAACGTGCCCGGCTCGCTCTCGTCGGCATTGACCGCGACGTAGTGCGGGAAGCGATCTTTGGGGATGAACGACCACTTCACGCCAGTCGGGAAAGCTGCCCCGCCGCGACCGCGCAGCCCGGACGCCTTAACCAAATCGATCACCTCGCCGGGCTGCATCGAGGTGACGGCCTTACGCAGCGCGGTGTATTCGCCGTAGACCGAGAGTTTGTGGAGATCGGGCGTGTTGCGATGGCGAAGAAGAATATAGTCCATATCAAACGTCCTCAAGTCTACAAACTTATTGCGTGTTGCGTATTCCGTATCCCCCAACGCAACACGAAATACGCAATACGTTTACGCTTCAGTCGAATCGCGCTTGCTCACGTAAATCACGTCCGGATCGACGTGGTAGCCTGCCTTTTTGAACAACTCCAGCGAGGCGTCATTCCAATCTTCGATCAGCGCCGCCAGCACGGACATGCCCTGCTCGCGCAGCACATCCTCGGCGGCGCGGATCAGTCGTCGGGCGTGCCCTTTGCGTCGATGATCGGGGTCGATGGCCAGCCGGTTGATCCAGCCCTTGCGCGTGTCGTGCGTCGCCACGACACAGCCGATCAGCTTGCCCGACTCCTCCAGCCCTAACACGACCTGGCCCTGATCGAGTTGCCGCGCGAACGCTTCCCGGCTGTCTCGACCTTCGGACCGGACACTCGACAGCCCGACCCGCTGCCACAGCGATAGAAGGGCGTCGTAATCCGCAGCCGCCAGGCGGCGTACAGCTGTCACCCTGTCACCCTGTCACCCCCTGTCTATCCGGCACAGCACTGTACTCGTAAGGCTGCTCGTTGCGCAGGTCCTCGATCAGCGCATCGAACTTCTCCGGCGTCAGATTCTCGGCGTATTCCAGATCGATCTGGGCGCACGGCGCTTTGTCGCACGCCGCGATGCAGACCACTGTCTCGACGCTGAACTCGCCATCGGCCGTCATCTGTCCGCCATGTGACACTGTGTGCTTGTCCAACCCCAACTTCGCGCACACGTGATCGACGAACTTGTCCGATCCGCGCAGCGCGCAGGGCAGATCGTTGCACACCTGAATCACGTGCTTGCCGATCGGATGATCGTAAAACAGCGTGTAGAAGCCGACGACGGAATTGACCTCGGATGGATCGAGGTCGAGGATGCCAGCCACTGCGTTAATCGCTTCGGGCGAGCAGTAGCCGTACTCGCTCTGCGCAAGGTACAAGATCGGCAGAACCGCCGAGCGTTTGCGCTCCGGCGGGTACCGGCTCAAGATATGCTCGATTGTGGCCCGACGTTTTTCAAGCAGCACAGGACTCTCCATGCATCAAGCCGCCACTTTCATGCGTTTGGGCGTTTTGGAAATTTTGCGTCGCTGGAGTTGCGCTTGACGCTTGGGACGACGCGCGGGTATTCCATAGAGCATCCCCCAGGCACTAATGTCCTCATCTAGGTCTGGCCAGTGAACGCCCTGCCCGTTTCCCATAATCTCAAAATTGTTGCGTTGTTCTGGTGTCGCTTCAGACAGACGCCATGACCAAGCCAGCGGAGTGCTGATAGTGCGTCCATCAGCCAGTTGCGCGAAAATTGTATCTTTCGTCACTTTGAGTGTGACGATGCGCGGTTCGCTACTTACCACAGTGTTCATCCCATGCCTCCAAGATGCGATCCTGTTGTTTCAAGATGATTCCACGAATCCGATTGAGTTCTACTGCCGTGAATCCATCATTGGCGCTCAACACCACAGGTTCAAGCCAAAACTTGCACATCTTTCGTTCGCGGCGGACGTGAACGTGTTTCGGCTCATTGCAGTCGAAACTGTAGAAGAAGAAACGGTAAGGACCAGGAGTGCCACGAACCGTTGGCATTGAGTCCTCTTGTCTGTGAGGTAGTCTAACTTCTGCATAGCTCTATAACTTTTGTGTGAGGCGTGCGCACTAACGTGGGCATCAGCCGCCCGTGAGCGAGCGGAGCGAAGGGGAAGCGGGTCGGCTGCATGCCGTGTTGGGTGCGTTGCTTTATTTGCGGCGACTATCAATTACTGCTCGAAGCTCCCTCACACTGAGCATAGGACGACTCTTGTGAATCATCCTGTGACAGTTGGCGCATAGAATTGCTAAATCAGCAAGCCGCGTCCGATGGTTTTCAGTGAGTTTTGATACCGGAACGGTGTGATGGCATTCGGCAAAACCATAACCGAGGTCGCCATATACTTTTACGAAATCGAAGTCGCACGCTTCACAAGCTAACTTTCCGGTTTCTTGAAGCACCTTCCGTTTCTTCTGTTCAGTGGCTTTGCGGTTGCGTTCTTTACGCTTATGGAGTCGGGTTAGTATTTTACCTTCCGAAAATTCATCGTCATCAGGGCCGTAATCGTAAGTGGCTCTTGTCTCGGCAACCCAACTTGCAGTTTTGCCGATTGAAGCGGTGGTCAGTTCTAGTTTGTCAATATCGTGTGCGAATTCACTCCATACTTCACGATCAAGTTTGCCACCACGCTTTAGGCCAGTCCCTGAGTATTCCGGGTCAATGCTCAGGAAATTGCCGAGCTTCATTGATACG
>JBOGUH010000121.1:0-3127 GCA_050695975.1 Anaerolineae bacterium | reverse complement strand
ACGTGAGCCAGTGAGACCGTGTCGCGCAAAATGCCTACGCCCGCCTCGATCCGGCCTAGATCGAGCAGATCGTCGATCAGCGCCGTCATCTGCTCGACGCCGCCCATGATCTTGTCAAGATAGTCCTTCTGCTTTGGTTGAACCTGGCCGACCATCGAGACCATCGTCGCGTAGCCGCGCATGTAGGTCAGCGGCGCGCGCAGGTCGTGACTGACAGTGGCCACAAACTCGCTCTTCAGGGTGTCCAGCTCTTTGAGGTGCGTGATGTCGCGCAGCACAGCCACGCGGCCGATGCGCTGCCCATCGCCGGCGACGATCGTCGAAGCCGACGCATACAGCGTGCGGCCGTCGGGCAGCGGCACCTCGGCGGTGCGGGTCGCCGTTTCACCCGTCTCGGCCAGCAGATCGATGACCACCGGATGGCTGATGGCCTCGTCGACCATGCGGCCGATCGCCTCGCCCCGCGAGAGGCCGAAGGCGATCTCGGCTGCCGGATTACACAACAGAATGTGGTTGTCGCGATCGGTCACCAGCACCGCATCGTTAGTCGAGCTCAACACGGCCTGCAATCGCTGCCGGCCGCCTTCGGCGGCTTCAAACAGCCTGGCGTTCTCGATAAACACGGCGGCCTGTCCGGCCAGTGTGGCCAGCAGAGCCGTTTCCGATTCGTCGAACGGGCGCGGATCGGCATAGCCTAGCCACAGGATGCCCAGTACCCGGTTTTGGCGACGCAGCGGCAGCGCGGCAATCGAACGCACACCGGGGCCGACCAGGTTCGGATCGATCGCGCCATGCGAGCGGGCCACGTTCGCGATGAGCAGCGGTCGCTCGTCGCGCGGCGTCACGCGGGCCAGCTCAGCGTCGAGCGGGGTGACGTTCAACGGCCCATCGCCGCGCGCCAATACGCGCGCCGGCTGTCCAGCTTCGTCAAACACGATCAAGCGCGCCGCGCGCGCCGGTTCCGAGCGCATGTGTTGGGCCGAAATCTGCATGGCGGCATCCAGGATCGGCGGGATGCCGCGATCGAGGTCGAGCGACGCCGCGACATCCTCACTCACGCGCAGCAACAGGCGAAGATCGTCCATACGCGCCTTGAGACTCTGGCGCATCCCTTCGAACGCGGCGCCCAACTGGCCGACTTCGTCCTCGCCGATGTCCGGCACCGGCCGGCCGAGCTCGCCGCGCGCGATTCGCCCTGCCGCTTGGGCCAGCGCGCCCAGCGGCCGCGTAATTCGGCGGCTGATGAACGGCAGCAAGATGAGCGCGCCCAACATGATCACACCGAACATCACCAGCAGCGGCATGGAGATTTGCGCCGCGGTGCTCAGGATGCTGCTGTACGGCAACTCGATCGCCACCTTCCACGGCATACCCGACACTTCTTGCACAGATGTCAAGCGCCGGACATTATCATCAGATAAACTGATGTACGCCTCGCCGCCGCGGTCGGTCGAGAGGTAGGCCGGCCCGATCGGATTGAATATCCACTGGCTGAATTCCAGGTCGGGATTGGGGTGAACGATGATGCGGTTGTTCTCGTCGATCAGATAACCGACACTTTGGAGCTTTGAGGTGAATCGACCCTGATCGGAAATGATACGGTTGTTCGCGTCGATCGGGCCACCGTCATCCGGCTCCGCCGGATCCGTGAGGTTCCGCTTCACCTTGTTGATCAGCGGATTGACCACCAGGCGCGCCCGACCGATCAGGACACCGTACAGCCCGGACTCGGCGCGAATGGGTTGGACGAACGAGATCAGACTCAGGCCGTCCGCATCGCGATGGACGCCCGTCTGTTGCGGCGCGCCCGATTCCAGCACGCGCGCCAGCAGCGCCGACTCATCGCCCGTCAGCTCGGGGTCGCCTGATGTCGCGAGCAGATCGGGCGACTCGGAGATATCGACCCGCTCCCGGTTGACGATCCTGCCGTTCACATCCACAAGCAGCAGCTCGTCGAAAAAAGCCACGGTGCGCATCGCCGCCGTGAGCCGCGCCTGCCGCACATCCGCGCTCGCGTCGCGCAGTCGATCGTCCGCAGCGAACTGCTCCAACACCGCCTGGCCGTCAACGAGGAATGGACTCAGCTGGACGACGGCTGCCCGCGCGTTGCGCACGAGCTGGTCCACCGCCTGTTGTCTGGCAACCCCCAGCGCCGTCGCGCCGACGAATACGACCTGGGCAGTGATTGTCGCGAACGTGATCGGCAGGATGGTCAGCAACAAGCGGCGATTGAGGCTGCGCGCGTAGAACGGCGTCTGTGTTCCGGTCAGCGGCGGCCGCAGCGCAGGAAACGCCAGGCATGCCAGATGGGTCAGGAATCCATTTAGCGCACCTTCCACCAAGACCGGCAGGCCGGCGAAAAAGAATAGCGACAGCGTGTAATCGAAGGCGGCCAACTCGCTGCCCGGCGCCGCCGCGTAGATCGCAGGCAGCGCCAAGGCCCAACCCAACAGCGAAGCGATCAGGCTGGCGATGAACGGGCGACGCAGCGCGCGCGACAGCCAGCCCCGATAGTTCTGCTGCATCAGCCACGCGGCAAGCCAGGCGAACAGCGCGAGCTCGGCCGGATGCGTGATCCGCCCCTCAGCCAACAGCATGCGCGCTGCGCCGCCTGCCAACCCGACCAGTATCGCCGGCCCTGTGCCCACCCACGCGCCGGCCAGCAACACACACAACAGGCCCAGCAGCGGCGCGGACGGCGCCCGTACCGTCTCGGGCACACCCGCCGCCGACATCACTCCCGGCAGCGCCAATACCAACACGCCGTTCAGCGGCACGCTGGCGATCAGCAGGAATACAAACACTGCCCACCGCCTGAGGCCCAAACCTCGGAAGGTGCGACGCTGGGCAATCAGCGCCGCCAACGCCAACACGGCGTAGATCGCCAGGATGACGTAACCGTCAGGCCGCTGGGGAAGCGAAAAATTCGGATCGTAACCGCCGGTCAGGTCGGTAGGCATGAGACTGTAGCGTGTGAAGGATTTTTCGTCGCGATTATAGCATCAAACGTGCCGCGCGAACAAAGATGAAGAACGAAGTCCGCTGTCTTGCGCGATCAGTCTGAGCGCGTTACAATGGCGCGGCTTCGGACTGTCCCGCATGTCGATCCATCCCCTGATTCCTATTC
>JBOGUH010000120.1:0-5604 GCA_050695975.1 Anaerolineae bacterium | reverse complement strand
CCGAGAAGCTGCAGGAATACACAGACACGATCATGCGAAAGATGGCATCCATGCTGCCGCCGGGGTATCGCGGGGTGTATAAGGACCTCACCCCCCACCCGGGCTTCGCCGGGGTGGGGGGTGAGGTAGCGCCTCGGCGAGCGCCGCCCACTCGCGCAGGGTGAGCGTTTCGGCGCGCCGTTTGGGATCAACGTTCACCTGTGACAATGCTGCGTCGATGACCTGCCCAGGCAGGGACAGACCCGATCGCAGCGCGTTGTGCAGCTGCTTGCGCTTCTGGCCGAAGCCGGCTTTCACGACGGCGAAGAAGTGATCGACATCGCGCACATCCACCGGCGGCCGAGGATACACGTCGATGCGGACGACGGCCGAGTCGACTTTGGGCACAGGATAGAACGATCCGGCTTTGATCCGCGTCACCAGCGACGGCTTGCCGTAGAACTGGACGCTGACGGCCAGCAGGCTTAAGTCGCCCGGCGCGGCGATCAAGCGCTGCGCCACTTCGAGCTGCATAGTCAGGATCAGCAGCGATGGGCGGAGCGGCGCTTTGAGCAAATGACGGATGACCGCGGAGGTGATGTAGTAGGGGAGGTTGGCGACGACTTTGTAGTGGGATAGTCTAATAGTCGGGTCGTCTGGTAGTCGGGTAGTCTGATCGTCGGATTGTTTGGTGATGAAGGCGGATGGATCGAGTTGCAGGATGTCGCCGTGGATGAGCTCGACGTTGGGATACGGGGCGAGCATGTCATGCAGCGCCGGGATCAGATTCTGGTCGAGTTCGACGGCGATGACGCGGCCGGCAGCCCGCGCGAGTCGCTGCGTGAGCGTTCCGAGTCCGGGCCCGATCTCCAGCACGGCGTCGTCGGGCGTGAGATCGGCGGCGACAACGATCTGATCGAGCGCGGCGTCGTCGATCAGGAAGTTCTGCCCCAGGCTCTTGCGCGCACGGAGTTTGAAACGCGCGAGGAGTTCGCGGACTTCCGAAGCGGAGGACATTCGAGTTCCTCCAGTTCCCTGAGTTCCTCGCGAAGGGACTCAAGGAACTCGGGGAACTAACTTGAGCGCGTTGTGTGCGTCACGTTCTATCAGCTGCCTCGCTCGATCGGCCAGTTAGGCAGGATGTACCGAATGGTATCGACTGGCGGGACAGGGGTGAGCAAATACACGTCGACCCAGCGATGCCAGGCGACGAGATTGCCGTCGTCGTAACCCAGATCGACGTGCTTGCCGGTGATCGCGCCGCCAGTGTCGGCAGCGACGCCGGCGCCGTAGCCCGGCACGTACAGCTCGGTGCCGAAGGCGATGATCTCGGGATCGATGGCGACGATGCCTTTGCGCATCGGCCAGCCCAACGCCGTTTTGCCATAGTGCGGCGATGATTTCGGCGTGCCGGCCGTCGCCGCACTGTACGAGGTAGCCAGTGCGCGGAAATGCCGCCAGTATTCGCGCAGGCCGTCAGGCGTCTGGATCGTCCGCACGACGATCTGCGTGCCGTAGTGGATGATCTTCGGTTTCGGCGTGCGGACGAGCGTTTGGTCTTCGACCCAGCGCGATACTTCCTGTCTATCTTCGTAGCGAATGCGGATGCGCCTCTGCAGCACGCCGCTCTCGCCGTCTTGCGTGAGCTGCTGCGTGTCGACCTCCATATCGGGGTTGGGCAAAATCTGAGTCTCGAAGGCGACGGGCTCCTGCTCGATCAGGAAGGCTTCGCTCACGCGCACGACGCGCACCGTGAGATCGGCCTGCACCGGCGCGTCCTGCGCCGGCTGCGTGTAGTCCTGCCCCTGCAGCGTCACGCCCAGATCGGCCAGCACGTCGCCCACACGTTCCTGGTGCGTCCGCGAGCGGATCGACTGCCCGTCGACTTGCACGGAGACCGGGGTAGATCGTTCGATGAACACCGATCCACCGGCGGTTACCCGTGTATGGGCATCGGGCGTGAGTCGATCGGCGAGGTACACCTCGATGCCGGCGTCGTTCAACGCCTGACCGATCGTCGCTTGCGTCGTCAACAGCATGAGTGAGGCGCCATCCTCGAAGGTGACGGTGAGAGGGACCGCGCGGCGAATTGAGACGGTGTGCGGCGTCGTCGGCGCGCTGGTGAACTCCGACCCAGTCGCGGCAGCTTCACCGTCGATCGACAGCGCGTCGTTCGGGTCCACGGCGATGCCCTGTTCTGCGAGCAGACTGGCCAGCGTTGCCGCGTGGGTGCGCACGCGGACGGCTCGCCCATCGACGAGGATCGAGATCGGCCGGGCGTGGAAGATCTCGATCACGTGGTTTGCCGCCAGAGTCGCATCGGGAACGGGCTGAATGCGATCTTCCGGGTAGAGCGACAATCCCGCGGCGCGCAACACACCTTCGACCGTCGTCTGATTTGTACGAATGACGCGCGGCTGGCCGTCGATCACCAAGGTGATCGGGTTCAATCTGCTGGCGTAGCCGGCGACCATGATGCCAAACGCGCCTAGCAGCGCGACGAGGATAGCCATTTGCGGCCCGGTATGGGCTGCGGTGCGTTGGCGGCGGCGATTAAGCCACGGCGATCGGCTGAGCTCCAAGAGGACTCCTGAGCCTCACCCACCCCCGGCCCCTCCCTCTCCTGGCCCAGAGAGTCGGAAGGGAGGGAGCGGAAGCAGCAAGTCGGGGAGAGTGAGGACAAAAGAGGGCGCTCGCGCCCTCTCGTGAGTGTAAAAACGGTCGTGCACCCCCTGTCGAGTCTACCGGCACAGCCTACCGCGGGCAGCTCGCTCCGACCAAGCACCCCGGCGACACCCAGAAGGGCCTCCTTACCGTTGCTTCCTTCCGGACCTGGCGGGGTTCGAAGTCTTCTGCCGCGCCGGACCCGATCTTCATCACTGCTTACCCAGGGCGGACAGTACCGGCTCGACCCTCGAGGGGGAATTCGACCCCGCTAAGCGGGTTGCGGGCACGGCACTGCCGAGAGGGCACCGCTAGCTCCCCATCTAGCACGACCGCGCGGGATGGTATCACGGTTGAGGGGAATGGTCAACTGATCTCCTTTGCCATAAGCCATTTGCTATAAGCGATACGCTATCTGAAACAGGCGGAGAGGGTGGGATTTGAACCCACGGTGCCTTTCGGCACACGCGCTCTCCAGGCGCGCGCGTTAGGCCAGACTACGCTACCTCTCCATTCGGACCTACTCCGGCGCGGATTATACCACGGGCGAAGGATGAAATTCATCCCTCACCTCTCCTCCTTCATCCCTTAAACACTGTGTCCATAAGCTCCGGGGCATAGCGGCGCACCATATCCGTGTTGAGCAAGTTCTGCCGACACACTTCGGCGTACAATTCGCCGCTCTTGCGCAGCGTCCGGGATTGCGTCGCCGGATCGAGTTCGACCAGCCCGAAGCGCAGGTTCCAGCCCTCGGCCCACTCGAAATTGTCGGTCAGCGTCCAATGGTAATAGCCCATCACTGGGATGTTTTCGTTGATCGCGTGCCACAATTGCTTGAAGTGATTGATCAGGAACGTGGGCCGTCGATCGTCGTCGTGGTCGGGGACACCGTTTTCGGTGATATAGATCGGTTTGCCGTAGCGTTTCAATCTGCGCAGCAGGCGATACAGTCCGCGCGGGTACACTTCACTGTACTTGCCGTCGCTGATCTCACCGTCCGGCGCTTGTAGGCGACGGCCGAAGAGCGTCTGCGGTGACTGGCGATCAAAGGCGACCAATTCGCGTGTGTAGTAGTTCAAGCCGATGAAATCGACAGAATCCCGCAGTGCGCGCACGCTGCGCCATCCGATTCGGCGCGGGATGCGGCCGAATAGCACCGCCTCGATCACGCCCCAATTGACGAAACGATCCTGCTGGCCGAGCACCCATCGATCGAGCAGCGATCGCGGGTTGACCGGATCGAGAATTTGCACATTGTGCGCGATGCCCACGTGAGCCTCGGGCTGCAGGCGGTGCAGGGTGTGATACGCCCCGGCGTGACCGAGACACATATTCTCCACCACGGCGAGCATCAAGTCGGAATCGTTCTTGCCGGGCGGGAAGGTGGTCCGCTGGCGCGCATCGTCGCTGGATGCGGCTTGCAAATAGCCGAGAATACCGTAAACCGTCGGCTCGTTGATCGTGATCCACAGGTCGCACAGGTCTTTGAGCGAATCGACAACCCTGGTTACGTAGCGATCGAACAGCGGCAAGACGTCGGCGGTCTCCCATCCGCCGCGCTCGGCGATCCAGATCGGGTTGCTGAAGTGGTGCAGCGTGACCATCGGCTCGATGTCGCGATCGCGCAGCGACTTGAGCATGAAGCGATAGCGATCGATCGCCGCGTCGTCGAACGTGCCTTCCTTCGGCTCGATGCGACTCCACTCGACGCCGAGCCGGTGGGCATTGTTGTTCAGGCGGGCCATCCACTCCAGGTCGGTCAGGAAGCCATCGCCCCACCAGTCGCAGGCTTTGCCCGATTTTTGCCCGTCGGCAATGTGGCCTTCGCCCTGCTCCCACGCCCACCAGTCGCTGTGGGTATTATCGCCCTCGGTCTGATACGGCGACGTGGCGCAGCCCCATCTGAATCCTTTGGGAAAGTACATTGTGACTTCGGCCATTCGAGTTTCCTGTTGCGAGCGAGAGTTGGGAGCGAGAATTAGAGTTCGTACCACCAGAACAGCGCCACTTCTTTAACGGCGATGTCTTCATTCGAGTAAAAATGGTCGTCGATGCCGCACAGTTGAAAACCGAACTTCTGGTAGAAGCGGCAGGCCGGCCAGTTGTTGGTCTGCGTTTCGCACACGATGCCGCGCAGTCCGGCGCTGCGTGCCCAGTCGATCACACGCTGCATCAGCTGCGTGCCCAACCCCTGACGCCGACAGGCGCGGTCGATCAAGATGTGCCAGACGTTGGCCGCTTTGCGCCAAGGCTCGGTCTCCACGTCGATCATCGCCACGCACCGAGCGCCGTCCTCGACGATCAGGTACAGCCCGTCGGCCTGGCGCAGCCGCTCGATCAGCGCGGCGCATTCATCGGGCTGGAAGTGGTAATCAGCCGAGATGAAAGGTGGATCGAGCGGGCGTTCGATGAGCCGCCAGGAAGTGTTCAGCCCGTCGATCGATTTCTCCACATGCAGGCAGCGATCCGACTCGAAATTGGCGTCGATTTGATCGAGGCGCGGCGCGTCGGCGGGAGTGAGGGGACGAGTAGTCAAAGAGGTCATGTCGCCGGTAGCGCTACGTATGGCGTGATGCGTGACGGAATACGCAACACGCAACAGGCTATAGGCGGAAGTAGCGACCGAGGTCCGGGTTCCAATCGACGGGTCGGTATTCACCTGAGGCCGTATCCTGCTGGTATCGGCCGTAATACTTGCCGCGCGCGATGCGCTGCACAGCGTCGATCAGCACGTCCACCTCTTCAGCGGTGTTGTACATGCCGAAGGAGATACGCACCATGCCGGGCATCTCGCTGCGATCATGGGCGAGCATCTGGCTGCGGACTGCCTCCGCTTCTGGCGGCGAGAGGCCCAGCAGGTGCAGCAGGTAGGGATGGGCGCAGAAGCAGCCATTCCGTACGCCGATGCCGAACTCCGCGCCGAGGATCGCCGCGACCAGGAAATGTGACATGCCCTTGATG
>JBOGUH010000119.1:0-1968 GCA_050695975.1 Anaerolineae bacterium | reverse complement strand
CGCACAACCAGGATTATACTATCAACCAACATTCCTGTCATCGAGAAACCTGAGGGAACACCATGCCCGACACATTTGACGCCAAACTTGCTAAACGAGTCGATGGATATATTGAGCGGCTTTTCGTCCCGCGCGACGAAGCTCTGGAACGAGGCCTGAAAGACGCCGAGCGGGCCGGCCTACCGGCGATCAACGTCTCAGCCAACGAGGGCAAGCTGTTGTACCTGATCGCCCGGATCGCGGGCGCCAGGCGCGTGCTGGAGATCGGCACGCTGGGCGGCTACAGCACGGCCTGGCTGGCCGGCGCGCTGCCGGCCGACGGCAAACTGGTGACGCTCGAGCTGGACCAGAAGCATGCAGACGTCGCACGCAAGAATCTCGATCGGGCGGGCGTGGGCGATCGGATCGAGATCCGCGTCGGGCGCGCCGTAGACTCGCTGCGCGCGATGGTCAATCAGGGTGAGGGGCCGTTCGACCTGATCTTCATCGACGCCGACAAAGAATCCTACGTCGAATACTTGAACCTGTCGATCCAACTCGCGCGGCCCGGCGCCGTCATCCTGGCCGACAATCTCATTCGCAACGGCCGCGTGTTGGAAGCCCATCCGTCCGACAACAGCGCTCGCGGCGCGAAGGCGTACAACGAGGCCATGGCCGCTCACCCGCGTCTCGACTCGCTGATCCTGCCGATCATTCGCGACGACCTCGACGGCCTATCCATCTCGATTGTCAAATAGGAGAAGAGGACCCATGCAACTCTATTTCCTGCGACACGGTCTGGCCGACTGGCCGGATTGGGACGTGGCACGCGATCACGAACGTCCACTCACCGACGAAGGCGTCGCGAAAATGAACGCCGAAGCCAGAGCGATCAAGCGGCTCAATCTGGCGCCCGACGCCATCTTGTCCAGCCCGCTCGTCCGCGCCCGGCAAACCGCCGAAGCGGTCGCCGAGCGGCTGGCCATGAACGTGATCGAAGAACCGGCGCTCGCGCCCGGTTTTGAGCTCAAGCGGCTGCGCGATGTGCTGCGCCGTTACCCCGACGCCGGCACACTGCTGATCGTCGGCCACGAGCCGGACTTCAGCAGGACGATCGCGCAGCTGATCGGCGGCGGCCGGGTGCTGATGAAGAAAGGCGGCCTGGCTCGCGTCGATTTCGAATCGCTCGATCCGCCGGACGGCGCATTGGTCTGGCTGCTCGCACCGAAAACGTTGAGCGTTTAACGCCACAACTCCGTAGCGGAGCGGAATGGGGTTCGAGTGTTTGAACGTTAAACAGGAGAGATATGGACGCCTATAAAACAATTATCTCGCTGCGATCGATCCGCCAATTTCAAGATAAACCTGTTCCCGACGACGCGCTCCATCGCATCCTCCAGGCCGGGCGCATGAGCGGCAGCAGCAAGAACACGCAGCCCTGGACGTTTGTCGTAGTGCGTGAAGCGGAGACGCGCCGGGCGTTGTCCGGGTGCGGTGATTTTGCCAGTCACCTGATCGGCGCGCCGTTAGCGATCGCGATCGTGTTCGATCCGCAATTCTATCGCGGCGAGTTCGATTCGGGACGCGCCGCGCAGAACATGATGCTGGCCGCGTGGGCGGATGGGATCGGTTCGTGCATCGCCTCCATGCATCGCGAGGACGACGCCAAAGCTGTCCTCGGCGTGCCGACAGAGCGCCGCCTGGAGCACGCGATCTCGTTCGGGTATCCCGCGCCACAGCCCGGCACGTCGATCGAGGGCAAGCCGCGCGAGCGAGTGCTCAAGCGCAGCGGCCGTAAGCCGATGGAGGAGATCGCCCGTCACGAGAAGTGGTAAGCGACCTGGAAAGCCTGCCGAGGAGATTGGGCGTGAAACGGCATCATTTGCTCCTGCTGTTATTGGCCCTGCTGGCCGGGTTGATCATCGCGCTGCTTTCGCACTCGGTGGTCAGCAGCGCGCCGCTGCGGATCACGGCAACACCCTCAGCGAC
>JBOGUH010000118.1:0-3750 GCA_050695975.1 Anaerolineae bacterium | reverse complement strand
GAATCAGCCCACGTGGGATGTTCCAGCGTGGCGGCCTGACGCCAACGACGTGCGCGACGATGTCCACCACCTGCCGATGCGTGAGATTCTCGCTGCCAAGAATGTAGCGCTCACCGGGACGGCCCTTCTCCGCCGCGGCGATGTGGCCCGCGACGACGTCCTCGACGGCGACGAAGTTCGCGCCACCCGGTGGGACACCCGGCGCACGCCGCCGGATGACCTCTTTGATAACGCTGCCGAAGTTCCAATTGATGTCGCGCGGCCCGACGATGATCGACGGATTGACGATCGTCACGTCGAGTCCGTTTTTCGCCGCACTACGCGCGATCTCTTCGGCCAGCCACTTGCTGTGACCGTAAGGGAACTGCCCCGGCAGCTGATTAAACGGATCGTCCTCAGTCGCCAGCCGATCATTCACGAATCCGACGGCCGCCGCGCTGCTGGTGAACACCACCTGCCGGACGCCGGCCTGCTCCGCCGCTTCGAGTACGCAGCGCGTCCCGTCGACATTGACTCTGTAGATCGCGTCGGGCTTATAGCGCCAGTATAGCGAAATTGCGGCGGTGTGGAAGACCACGTCTACGCCGGCCATCGCTGCCGACAGCGAGTCGGGTTCGAGCACATCGCCGACGGCGTGCTCGACGTTCAGGTCTTTGACCGCGTCGAGCGGCGAGGTCGATCGGCGCAAGATGCGGGCATGCCAGCCGCGATCGATCAAGCCGGCGGCCAGGTTCGCGCCGAGAAAGCCGGTTCCGCCTGTCACGAGCGCTTTCATGCCTCACCCCACCCCTAGCCCCTCCCCTCTCCCGGCAAGAATCGCCGGGAGAAGGGAGGAGGTGAGGTGACTCATCGTCGCCTCCGCCGAGCATACGCGCGCTGATACCAGTAATATGGACTCGTACGCCGCGCTACCACGCCCTGGAAATACTTCAACCAGCGCCGGATGCTTCGGATCAACACTACCAGCCCGCCTATCGCCAGTCCAAGGATGAACACCATCGCGTCGGACTCGACCCTATCCTTCGTGATCAGGTTGAACGCCGCGGCGACGAACAGCGCAATGATGACGAGGTTGAAGAAGAGGTGGCTGGCGCCCTTGCGTCCCAGCGGATAGATGAATGCCAGGACAATACCACCCGCCAGGCAGAGCAGGCCCACGAGCGTATTACTGGATTCAAACATCGTGTCGTCCCTTGTGAACGAATAGAGCGTGACCGGAAGTAGTCACGCTCGATATTATAACGGCAACCTGGCGAAGGCGCGTAGCCAACCTTCGCCAGGTTCGACTACAGTCCGAAGAATCCGCCGACCACCCAGACGATCATCGTCAGCGCGCCGACAATCTGAGCCGGGACATGCAGCGGGCCGGTGAGGTCCATCGCCGAGCCGCGCTTCACCTTAAGGGCCGGTCGCACCAGGACGACGACTCCCAAAGCGATCAACACGCCCAGCACCCACGGCGGGATCAGGCCGGCGACGATCGAGTAGACGAACGAGACGCCGGCCCCACCGAGCAGCACATACATCATCACGTGCGCGGCCCGTTCGCCGATGATCGCAGCAGTGTGCGTCACGCCGGCTTTCAAGTCGCCTTCCATGTCGCGCACTTCGTTGAACAGCTCGCCGTACAGGCTGATCGATACGACGAACACGAACGGCGCGATCCAATCGCCGCCTCCATTCGGCGCGAAGGTGAAGTACGCGCACAGGAGCTGCAAACCCGCCAACAGCAGGCCGTGCGAGATCAGATCGATGACCGGGATGCGCTTGAGACGCACGACGCGCCACGAATACAGCAGGCCGATGGCCAGACAGGCGATGCCCAGCCAGAACGGGATTGGGCCGAGGAAGAAGTAGGCCGCGCCGGCCAGCAGCGCCACCGCGAACGACGCCGCGTAGGCCACCGGCAGCGAGATGTGCCCGGCCGATACCGGGTTGCGATTGACCTTGGCCGGGTTCAGCGCATCGTCCGGCGCGTCCTCGACGTCGTTGATCATAAACGAGAATCCGACCGCCAGCCAGTTGGCGACCAACACCAGCAGCAGCCGCCAATCAATCTCGGCGCCGGATACCCGAGCGCCGAGGAACGTCGTCACGATCACGAAAATCACGTATTCTTTGTGCCGCGTCAAACTGATGACGCCCTTGACCTGCCGCTTCCAATCGACGGTCGATCCCGACATATCCCCCTCCTCAAACGTGCGGCGCCCGGCCGCCTGAATTGGTCGGCATTATAGCAGGCCCTCGGCCGCTCAGGCCGACACGAATAGAAACCCCGTTACCCCCGTTTCGTCACGCGTTAAGCATCCTGAGCGGAGGCCCGCAGCCCTGAGCGAAGTCGAAGGGTTCGCGGGCCGCAGTCGAAGGATGCGATTTATGCGAGAAAGTCTGCGATGGGCCGCATCCTTCGACTACGCGGTCCCCTTCGGGCGGATGCCGCTCCCCTGAGCGCAGTCGAAGGGTCAGGATGCTTTAGTTTTGCATTTCAATAATCACCGCTTCGCCCTGTCCCACCCCGACGCACATCGTCGCCAACCCGTACCGGCTCCCCCGGCGCCCCATCTCGTGCAGCAGCGTCGTCAGGATGCGCGCGCCGGAACAGCCCAGTGGATGCCCGAGCGCGATCGCCCCGCCGTTCACGTTCAATTTCTCAAGCGGAATATTCAGTTCGCGCACGCATTGCAAAACCTGCACCGCGAACGCTTCGTTGATCTCGATCAGGTCGATCTGCTCGATCGTCAACCCGGCGCGCGCCAGCGCCTTGCGTGTGGCGGGGATCGGCCCCAGGCCCATCGTGCGCGGATCGACGCCTGCCGCTGCGCCCGCGACGATGCGCGCCCTCGGCCTCAAGCCGAGTTCCTTTGCCTTGTCCGCACTCATCATCAGTACCGCCGCCGCGCCGTCGTTCAGGCCGGATGAGTTGCCTGCCGTCACAGTTCCATTCTTGCGAAACGCCGGCCCGAGCTTCGCCAGTTTCTCCAACGTTGTATCGGGGCGCGGATGCTCGTCGGTATCGACGACGATCGGATCGCCCTTGCGCTGCGGAATCATCACGGGCGCGATCTCGTCCTTGAACCGGCCGGCCTCGTGCGCTTCCTTCCAACACATCTGGCTGCGATAAGCGAACTCGTCCTGCTCTTCGCGTGTGATCGACTGCGTTAATTCGTAAACATTCTCCGCCGTCTCGCCCATCGACTCCAGCGGGAACATCTCCTTCATTTTCGGGTTGGGGTAGCGCCAGCCGAGCGTGGTGTCGTAAACCGTAACGTCTCCACGTTGAAAAGCCTCGCCGGCTTTGGGCATCGACCACGGCGCTCGGGTCATACTCTCCACGCCGCCCGCAATGTACACATCGCCTTCGCCTACTTTGATCGCGCGCGCAGCCGCGTTGACCGCGGCTAAGCTCGACGCGCACAAGCGGTTGAACGTCACCGCCGCGACCTCTTTGGGGAAGCCGGCCAGCAGCGTCGCCATGCGCGCCACGTTGCGATTGTCCTCGCCGGCCTGGTTGGCGCAGCCGAAATAAACCTCTTCGACGATCGCCGGATCGATCTTCGTGCGCTCGACGATCGCCTTCAGCACGATCGCGGCCATGTCGTCTGGGCGCACGTCCTTCAACACGCCGCCGTGCCGCCCGATCGGCGTGCGCACCGCGTCGATAACCACGGCTTCTTTCATAGTCGCCCCCCAGATGATTTATCCACGAATAACACGAATGAACACCAATCGCAGTCCTTCACGTACTTCGTG
>JBOGUH010000117.1:0-6104 GCA_050695975.1 Anaerolineae bacterium | reverse complement strand
CCCTTCGGCTGCGCTCAGGGCAGGCTTCGCTCAGGGCTGCGGCGCTCCCCTGAGCGTAGTCGAAGGGTCAGGATGCTTGCCTCTTTTCGTGATTTGACAGCTGCTCACCCTGCTTACCCATCAACCTGCGCGCCGCCCGATACGGATCGATTTCACGCGCCGCGACCCGATCGACGGCATCGTCCAACCCGGCCCGGCCGACTTGCTGCAGCAGCTGCTCCAGCAGCGATTCGCGCAAGATCGTTTCGAGCTCCGTCGTCGCGCGCAGACGCTTCCGCAGCGCGCCTTCGCCGCTTGCGGCGAGGTGCGCCCGATGCCGATCGATCGCATCGACCAGTTCGTCAATGCCCTTCCCATCGGCCGCAACCGTCTGCACGATGGGCGGCTGCCAGGCGGGCGGCCTGTCGTCTGCCCGAGACGGATCGTGCGGATCGGGGGTGCGCATCGCCTGGCCGTGATGACGCAGCGCGCGGGGCGCGGCGCCTAGATCGAGCATCACACGCAGCGCGCGGACCGTGTTGCTCGCGCCGTCACGATCGGCCTTATTCACCACCAGCACGTCGGCGATTTCGAGGATACCGGCCTTGATGGCCTGCACCTCGTCGCCCAGGCCAGGCGCTTCGACCACCAGCACCGTGTCGGCCGTGCGCGCGATCTCCACCTCGCTCTGGCCGGCTCCCACGGTCTCGATCAAGACGACGTCGAAACCGGCCGCATCCAGCGCCCGAGCGACGTCCGCTGTGGCGCGGGCCAACCCGCCCAGGCTGCCGCGTGTCGCCATCGAGCGGATGAACACACCCTCGTCGCCGGACAGGTCGCGCATGCGAATGCGATCACCCAGGATCGCGCCGCCTGTAAACGGCGAGGTTGGATCGACGGCGACGATTCCCACCGTGTGGCCGCGGCGGCGTAAGGCTTTGGCCAGCTCGTTGACCAGCGTGCTCTTGCCGGTGCCGGGCGAACCCGTCACGCCGACGAGCGCCGCGCGACCGGCGCGCGGATGCAAGCGGGCCATGCAGTCGGCCGCCGCGCTGGGATCGTCTTCAATCAGGCTGATCAATCGGGCCAGCGCCCGGCGGCTGCCGCCGAGCGTGCCGGCGATCAACTCTTGTGGAGAACCTCGACCGGCGCGCACGTCAGGCGGACTCGACCTGTTCGGTGATGAAGCGCACCACGTCGATGGTGTTGGCGCCCGGCCCGAATACACCGCGGACGCCAGCCGCCTTCAGCGGCTCCACGTCTTCGTCGGGAATGATGCCGCCGACGAAAACAAGCACGTCGTCGAGTCCTCTCTGCTTGAGCAGCTCGATGACGCGCGGCACCAACGTCATATGCGCGCCGGACAGGATCGACAGGCCGACGGCATCGACATCTTCCTGCAAAGCGGCCTCGGCGATCATCTCCGGCGTCTGGCGCAGGCCGGTATAGATCACTTCCATGCCCGCATCGCGGAGTGCGCGGGCGATCACTTTCGCGCCGCGATCATGTCCATCCAGGCCCGGCTTGGCGACCAGCACTCGAATTTTCTTCTCCATCGCACTCCTGGTGAAACCCGGTTTCCTGAAGGCCCCCCGGCGCACAGCGGAGTAGGGTGCGAGAAACCGGTTTTCTCTGCGGTCCGCGCAGGATTATACAACATTCACACAGGCTGGGGAAGGATGTTACGGATGAAACGCAACCGTAACCTAAGTTTTGTAGACAAATGAAAACCGCCATGCTCCAATTTAACAGCGGATATCCTGTCTCGTTCTCTACGCTGTCGAGAGTCTTCGATGGCAAACGTCGCGCCATCTTCCTCAACTTCGAGCGATCCTCCAATTACGCGCTACGCGCGGCCGCTGGTTATCCTCAGCCTGCTCATCGCCGCCGCCGTTTACATCGCCGCGCCGATCCTGGCCTACCGCTGGGCTACGCGCGTGCCTTTCCTGGGCGCCACGCTCGAGCAGACCTTCAACGTCAATGACAGCCGCGGCGAGACGTGGTGGCCGTCGCCCGACCGGCTCGACATCCAGGATCACATCCTGTCGATCAACGGCCGCGTGATCGACAGCCAGCGCGCGCTCGAAGAGGCACTCATCGAAGCCGGGACGACGAATCCCGTCGAGATCACCTACCTTCGACGAAACGCGCAGGGCCTGCCAGAAGCGCCGCCGATCATCCTCAACCTCACGTCCTTCCCGCTGAGCAACATGCTCCGTCTGTTCTGGCTGCCGTACACCATCGGTCTGACCTATCTGGCCATCGGGCTGTGGGTCTTCTTCCTGCGCGGGCGCCAGCGCGCCGGGCTCGCCTTCACCCATTTCAGCGCCTGGGTGGCCATCGCGCTCGGCATTTTCTTCGACCTGAACTCTTCGCACGCGCTGTCGGAACTGTGGCCGATCGCGCTGGGTCTGTCCGGCGCGGCCCTGATTCATCTGGCGCTCGTCTTCCCGCAGGAACCACGCTTCGTCGTCCAGCGACCGATACTCCGTCTGCTGCCCTACATCCCGGCCGCCGGATTGATCGTTTATGCGCGCAGCGTGCTATACGATCTCGAACGACCCTGGGCCTACATCGAATCGTGGCGGCTGCTCTACCTGTTCCTGGTGATCGGCCTGTTGTCCTTCTATAGCATGCTCATATACCGCCGCGTGGCATCGACGGCGCCCGTCGCCCGGCAGCAGAGCCGGATCATCCTGTGGGGATCGCTGCCGGCGTTCACGCCATTCGGCGTGTGGGCTGTCCTCGCCCTGCTCGGCGCCATGGCGCCGTTCGATCCGCTGCTCTACTTCCCTACTTTCATCTTCTTCCCACTGGCAATCGCCTACGCGCTGCTGCGCTATCAGCTGCTCGACATCGACTTGATCCTCAACCGCACGCTGGTGTACGTGCTGCTGATCGCGCTCGTCGTCGGCGCATACTTCCTGATCGTCGGAACGGTCGGCGCCATCGCGCAGAACACTGAATCGCTCGCGGCGAACCCCGGGCTGCTGGCTGCTTTCGTCCTCGCCGTCGCCGTGCTGCTCGATCCGCTGCGCAAGCGCGTCCAGCAGGCAGTCGATCGCGTGTTCTTCCGCACACGCATCGACGTGCACAGCGTACTGCAATCGTACAGCCACGATCTGACCGGCGCGGCTGATCTCGGATCGATTGTCTCCCTGCTGAGCGAAGTGGTCGGCCGGACGCTCAATCCCGATCCGCTGCGCGTGTACTTATATGACCCGCGCGCCCGCTCTTATTCGCTGCACCCGATGCATATGCCGGCGGACGCGCAAGTCAAACTGCCGGCGCTGCTCACGCGCTGCCCGGTCGACAGTCCGCTGGCGACGTGGTTGAAGGGGCAGCGCCAACCGTGGTACATCCAACCTGACCGCCCGTTGCCGCGCCCGATCGACAGTGAGCGCGCGCGCCTGCAGGCCATGGGCGCCGAGCTATTCGTGCCACTACACGGCCGCGGCCGGCTGAACGGCTGGGTGGCGCTCGGCAACAAATCGTCGGGCCAACCGTACACCACCGACGACATGGCCTTCTTGGGCGCGCTGGCCGATCAAACTGCGCTGGCGCTCGAGCGCGCCCTGACCTACACCGACCTGGAACGACGCGTGACCGAACTCAACGCGCTCAGCCAGATCAGCCAGGCGGTCAACTTCAGCGTCGATCCCGACACGATCCTCGAACTGATCTACGCCCAGACCAGCAAAGTCCTCGACACATCCAACTTTTACATCGCGCTGGCCGACCCGCGCCGTGGCGCGATGCACTTCGCCTTCTACATCGAGAACAACGAACGGCTGTACCCCGACGACGAATGGCCGATCGACATCGGCCTGAACGGCGAGATCGTGCGCAGCAGCCGGCCGATCGTCACCGCCGACTACGTGCAGGAGTGCCTGCGACGCGGCATCACCCCCGGCGGCAAGCCTGGCCGCGCCTGGATGGGCGTGCCGCTCAACGCCGGCGATCGCGTCCTCGGCGTGATGAATGTCTCGTCGTTCGATCCCGACATGACTTACAGCGACGAGCAGCTGCAAATCTTTTCGGCCATTGCCGATCAGGCCGCCAGCGTGCTGGATAAAATGCGATTGTATCGGACGACCGAAGAGCGCGCGCGGCAGCTGGCTGTGCTCAACGAAGTCTCGGGCAACATTACCTCGTCGCTCGAAGTGCGCACGGTGCTTAACACGATCATGCAGAAGGCGGTCGAGATTCTCGACGCGGAAGCCGGCTCGCTCCTGCTCATCAACGAAGCCGCCCGCGAACTGGTCTTCGAAGTCATCCTCGGCCCGGCGGCAGACAAGCTGGCCGGCCAGCGCCTGCCGCTCGGCGCGGGCATCGTCGGCGTGGTCGCCCAGTCGGGCATCCCGCAGATCGTCAACGAAGCGCAGACAGACACGCGCTGGCTGCGCGACATCGGCCAGACGGATCGGTTCGTCACCCGCGCGCTGCTGACTGTGCCGATGAAGGCGCGCGACAAAGTCATCGGCGTGATCCAGGTGCTCAACAAGCGCGACGGCACGCCCTTCGACGAAGACGATCAGACGCTGCTGCAGTCGTTCGCCGGCAATGCCGCGGTCGCCGTCGAGAACGCCCAGTTGTTCAGCCGGACCGACCAGGCGCTGACGCAGCGCGTGGAAGAGCTCAGCATGCTTCAGGAGATCGATCGAGAGCTCAACATCTCGCTCGATTTCAACCGCGTCATGGACTTGACGCTGGAATGGGGCCTGCGCGTGGCTGGCGCGGACGCCGGATCGATCGGCCTGATCGATCGCGAGCAGAACGCGCTGCTGATTCTGGCCGACCGGGGATATTCCGGCACGGTCCCGTTGAGCAACGGCAGAGTGCTGCCGCTGGAACGCGGGCTGGCTGGCAAGTCGATCCGCACCGGGTTGCCGCTGTTGATCGACGACGTCGACTCCGATCCCGAAAACGCGCCCGTCTCGCCCCAAACCCGATCGCAAATGAGCGTCCCGATCCGGCGCGGCACTGAAGTCGTCGGCGTGCTGAACCTGGAGTCATCCCGGCCGAACACCTTCAGCGCCACCGAATTTGAGAGCACCATCCGCCTAGCCGACCACGCCGCGGTCGCCATCTCCAACGCGCGTCTGTATGAGGAGGTCAAACGCGCCAACGACGCCAAGAGCGAATTCGTGTCGATCGTCTCGCACGAACTCAAGACGCCGATGACCAGCATCAAGGGCTACACCGACCTGCTGATCAAAGGCGCGGGCGGGCCGCTCAACGAGCTGCAGCAGCAGTTCCTCGGCACGGTGCGCTCCAACGTCGAGCGCATGAGCACGCTGGTCGGCGACCTGCTAGAGATCAGCCGCATCGAGACTGGCCGCCTGAAGCTGGACATCAAGCCGGTGTCGATGGGCGAGGTCATCGAGGAGACGCTGCGCACGACCCGGCAGCAAATCGAGCAAAGGCAGCAGGCGCTCGACGTGGCTGTGCCCGGCGACCTGCCGCCGGTCATGGGCGATCGCGCCCGGCTGATCCAGGTGATGACCAACCTGATCAGCAACGCCTACAAGTACACGCCGAATGGCGGGCAAATCTTCATCAGAGCGCAGCCTAAGTTGAACGGTTCGCCCAGCTTCGTGACCTGCGCCGTCAAGGACACCGGCGTCGGCATTTCTGAGGAAGATCAGGCCAAGCTGTTCACCAAGTTCTTCCGCTCCGGCGACCCGGCCGTGCGCGAGGTGCCCGGCACCGGGCTGGGGCTGTCGATCACCAAGAGCCTGATCGAGATGCATGGCGGCCAGATCTGGGTGGAGAGCCAGCTCGGCAAGGGGACGACGTTCGCGTTCACCGTGCCGATGGCGAGCAGCACGCCAGCCGGATGAATGATTTCAGAAAGAGCAATTGAAACGCCCGGCATGCTACGGGGCGTTTTTGCTTTTGAACACTCAGGTGTAAACTTTACACCATCGGCGCAAGCACATTGAGGGAATAATGAGCGACGCCCAAACGGATCTCTCCTTACAAGCGCTCGAAGCTTTGGTGGTGGATAATCCCGATCTCGAACGGCTGGAAGTGCTGCTAGACCAATTCAATATCTTTGAGGCCATTGGCGCAGTACGACAGGAATCGCGTCATTCCGACTTTCTGGCTTTTCTCCTCGATCC
>JBOGUH010000116.1:0-1640 GCA_050695975.1 Anaerolineae bacterium | reverse complement strand
AGCACGCCGGCGAGGTGTTCGTCCGCGACTTGCTGACCCGCTTTTACATCGTGCGCACCGCCTGGCTGTACGGTTACGGCGGCAACAATTTCGTCACCAAGATCGTCAAGCGCGCAAGGGAAGATGGCAAACTGCGCGTGGTGACGGATGAAGCCGGATCGCCGACGTTTGCCTCCGACCTGGCCTCGGCCATCGCCCGGCTCATCACGACGGACGCATACGGCATTTATCACTTTACAAACGAGGGCGTCTGCTCGCGTTTCGAATTCGCGCAGAAGATACTCGAAATCAGCGGGATGGCGCACGTTCCCCTCGCGCCGATCACGCTGGCCGATATGACCCGACCCTCGACACCTCCGCCCTACACGCCCCTGCGCAATTTCTGCGGCGCGCAAATCGGTATCACCCTGCGGCCCTGGCAAGCCGCGCTGGCCGAGTACGTCGCACATGAGCAGTTCTGATTTGGAAGTTGGAGGCGATTCTCTCCATTCAGGACACCACGCTTTCCGACCTCTAACCTCCAACCTCCAACCTCCAATTTCTAATCTCCAATCTCTAGTCTCCATCCTCATCCCCAACTGGAACGGCGCGCATCACCTGCCCGCGTGTCTCGATTCGCTCCGCAGGCAGACCACTCCGCGCGTCGAAGTCATCCTGGTCGATAACGCGTCGAGCGACGGCTCGCTCGATCTGCTGGCACGCGATTATCCCGAAGTCCGCGTCCTGGCGCTGCGCGAGAATCGCGGCTTCGCCGGCGCGTGCAACGCCGGCATCCGCGTCGCGCAGGGCGACATCATCGCGCTGCTCAACAACGATACCGAAGCGAATCCGAATTGGGCAGCGGCGATCGTCGATGCCTTCAAGCGCCATCCCGAAGCCGGGCTCCTCGCCTCCAAGATGCTGCTCTTCGATCGGCGTGACACGTTTCACACCGCCGGCGACTTCTACCGGCTGGATGGCATCCCCGGCAATCGCGGCGTGTGGCAGAAAGACGAAGGACAGTTTGAACGGGAAGAAGTCGTCTTTAGCGCCTGCGGTGGGAGCGCAGCCTACCGGCGCTCGATGCTCGATCAGATCGGCTTGCTCGACGAGGATTTTTACTTCTCGTGCGAGGACGTCGACCTGGCCTGGCGCGCGCAGCTGAGCGGATGGGCGTGCGTCTACGTTCCGAGCGCCGTCGTCTACCACAAGCTCAAATCGACCGGTGGCGGGCCGATCGCAGCGTACTACGACGGTCGCAATTTCATTTATTTGATCGCCAAGAACTACCCGTCGAGCCTGTGGCGAAAACATCGCGGCGCGATCGTCCGCGCGCAGTGGAAGCTGGCCCGCGAGGCACTGCGGAGCTGGCGCGGCGCGGAGGCGCGCGCGCGACTGCGCGGAATGCTGGCCGGGTTGATCGGGCTGCCGAGGATGTTGAGAAAGCGCCGGGCCGTGCAGAACATGCGCCGCGTCGGCGATGATGATTTGCTGCGTGTCCTGACACCGATCAGTCGCGATTGAGACCTGCCAGGTCTTCACCCACTCCGCTGCGCTTCGGGGGTGCTTCGCGAGACCTGGCAGGTCTATTACCCCCGTTCGACGTTGACGGATAATCACTCTCGCGGTATCCTAAGCGCGCCGCCTCACCCCCTCCCCCC
>JBOGUH010000115.1:0-10383 GCA_050695975.1 Anaerolineae bacterium | reverse complement strand
TCCCATTCCGTCGCTATCAAAGTGGTTGCACAAATGCCGAGCACACTCATAAATAGCCAGACCGTAGCCGACACATGGATGGGTAGTGGTAACAAGGGCGCTATGAAGAAGGCGAACCACGGTGGCGCGAAGAACTCAACTTAGCCATACGGAATGCTCCCACCCAGGATCATCCGAGAAGCTTCAATGTAGTGTGTGAAGTCAATTGGCTGCATTCGTAGCAGTGAGGAAACGAGCAAAATCAAGGCCGCTACCAGGAAAGCCGATAATAACTGCACCCATGGACGAGATAGGAGCGCGCGTATCATTTCACTGATACCCTATGATAGTGCATATTCGGACGCTCTCAACTTTAGGCGCGATTGCCCTATGATGATCACTGACGCTCGTCGCAGCAGGAATACCCTATGATATACTTGCGGTTATCTTTGACTGGATACGCTGCCCATGCGCATTCTCGTCACCAACGACGACGGTTACACTGCACCCGGTCTGCTTGCCCTCAAAACGGCGTTATCCCGAATCGGCAGCGTGATGGTCGTCGCGCCTGAACACAACTTCAGCGCGTCGGGCCACGTCAAAACGCTGCACAAGCCGCTGCGCATCGACCAGGTCAAGTTGGCCGACGGGTCGACTGCCTTTGCCGCCAGCGGAGCGCCGAGTGACTGTGTCGCATTGGTCTTGCTCGGCGCGCTTGACTTTAAACCCGACGTGGTGGTCAGCGGCATCAATCCCAACTTCAACCTGGGCCACGACGTGACGTACTCCGGCACGGTGACCGCAGCCATGGAAGGATCGATCGGCGGCGTTCCCTCGATTGCCGTCTCGGTTGCGTCGGCGGAAGTATACCAGGATGCTGCGGACTTCGCCGCCGGGCTGGTCGGGGACGTGTTCGAAAAGGGGTTGCCGCACGATGTGCTGCTCAACGTCAATGTCCCTCTGCGGCCTCTGCGTGGTGTGCGCATCACCCGGATGGGGAAGCGCGTCTATCAGGATGAGCTGGTCGTGCGCCACGATCCGCGCGGCCGGCCCTATTACTGGATCGGCGGCGAACAGCCCTCCGGCATTCCTGATGAAGGCACCGACATCTGGGCCGTCCAGAACGGTTACATCTCGGTCACTCCCATTCAGCTCGACCTGACCGGACACGTCTGGGTTGAACCACTGCGTGGATGGCAGCTGAGTTTGAAGTGAAAGCGTTTGACAATCGCCACGAGGCGCGGTATAGTCAGTCTGCTGTCGACAATTGAATACTGAATCGGCAGGGGCGCCCACGGCCCGGATGCCAGGGCGTAACGGGGAAGCCGGTGACGAGAGCAAGTCGCGATCGAAGTCCGGCGCTGTCCCGCAACTGTAGGTTAGTCAGGTAGTCGAGTAGTCCAATAGTCGCATAGTCGGAAGTTCGACGAAATGACTACGAGACAATACGACTACAAGACTAATAAGCCAGGATACCCACCCCCGCTGACCAGCCAACACTTTGCCTTCGCGGAAAAAGGGGGTGTGCCATGAGGATTCTGTTGTCTATCCTCCCTCACAGCGATTGACGAGGGAGGTTTTTTGTGTTCCAGTTTAGCACACAAGGAGATCAATCATGAATCGCTACAGGGTCGTGCTCCTGACTTTGCTCACTGTTGTATTCGCTATGACGTCCAGCGGAAGTGTCCTGGCTACGTCGCCCGGCGATGCCGCGGCGCAGGCGCTGGCCTGGTTGAAGACGCAGCAAAATGATGACGGCGGCTTCGGCAGCGGGTTCGAGCCGGGCAGCGCCGTCGGGCCGACGGCCGACGCCATCCTCGCCATCACCTCGGGCGGGCAAGACGCATCGACGTGGACGAAGGGCGGCGCCTCGCCGATCGACTACCTGCGCGCACAGGCCAGCGCGGGCAAGATCCAACTGCCTGGCGAGATCGCCAAGACGGTCCTCGCGCTCGTTACCACCGATCAAGACCCGCGCGCGTTCGGCGGCCGCGATCTGATCGCCGATCTCAACAGTAACTTCGACGCATCGAGCGGAGCCTATTCGTTCTCGATGTTCGATCAGGCACTGGCGATCCTGGCGCTGAGCAATGCCGGCGAACCTGTTCCCGGTGCGGCCGTGACCGCATTGCTCAGTGCGCAAACCGTCGAGGGCGGCTGGGCCTTCACCGGCGAGACCGCCGCCGGCGCGGCCGACTCGAACACGACCGGGCTGGCCGTGCAGGCGCTCGTCGCCGTTGGACGCAAGGACGACACCGGCCGCGCGATGGACTACTTCCGCCGCGTGCAGAACGCCGACGCCGGCTGGACGTATCAAGTCCCATCTGCCTTCGGCGCCGACACCGACGCCAACTCGACCGCGCTGGGCGTTCAGTCCATTCTGGCCACAGGTGACTCGGTCTCGAACTGGGCGAGGGGCGGCAGCGATCCGATCGGCGCTCTGCTGTCGCTGCAAAACGCGGATGGATCGTTCTCGTTCCAGCTGACGTTCCCCGGCCCGAACGCGCTGGCCACGCTGCAAGCCATCCCGGCGTTGTATGGCGATACGCTGGCGCGCGTGAGTGTGGCGCCTGCATCGAGCGCACCGGCCGTGGTGCTTCTGCCCGAAGCGGGCGGCACGTTCGACACGCTGTGGATCGGCGCGCTCGGTCTGGTCTTGGTCGCCGCCGGAGTCCTGGCGCGCCGCCGCGTGCGCGTTTCTTAGTCGAGTGGTAAACTGCAACCTTGCGAACCCTAACCCCCATACGGGGGCAGGCGGGCGTCCCACGGTTCAAAAATTCTTCGCAAGGTTGCGAGGTCAGTATGACGTTCTCTCGATGGGTCCGCTTGATCGTCGCCGCGTGCGCGGCGCTTTGGATTGCCGTGCCGTCGTTGTTTGCGCAGGACGTTCCCGGCATATCTGAGCGTGGACAGCGGATGCAGCTCGACAGCCCTATTCCGACGCCGCCGGTTAGCCCGATCGCGTCGCCGGCCGACAGCCCGATCCCGACACCGCAGCCTGACCCAGCTTCCGGTTTCGACGCCTTCCTGCCTGGCCTCTCGCAGCAACCGTCGAGCGCCGATAACCGGCCGCCAGGGCCGCCGCCCGATTTGGGCAGCGTGCTGAACTATGTCGCCCTCGCCGTCATCGTGATCGGCGTGACGCTGAAGATCTACTGGTTCATTTCCGATCGGCGCAAAGGAGCTGCGAAGTGAGCTCTTCAAACCTTGCAGGCGGGCATCCCTATGCCCGACCTAACGCGGCGTGGGGATGCCGCGCTACGTTCCTATGAACGCTCGCGTCTGGGCTATCTGGGTTCTGGCCGCGTCGCTGCCGGCGCTGCTCAGCCGCAACCCGCTGTATCTGATCGTCGCGCTGCTGGCCGTGACCGTCGTCCGCGCGCAGCTCGGCGAGGGCGGCCGTGATCGTTCGCTGCCGACACTAAAGTGCGTTCCAGTGATCGTCGTCGCGACGATGTGGAACGCGCTGACGGCGCACTATGGCGAGACCATCGTGCTGACGCTGCCTGCGTCGCTGCCGCTGGTCGGTGGACGCATCACGCTCGAAGCGATGATCTTCGGCCTGATCAGCGGGCTGGCCGTGTGGCTGTGGTTTGCCGCGTTCAGCACGTTCAGCGCGGCGGTCACACCCTACCAGATTCTCTCGCTCGCGCCGCGCGCGCTGCGGCATGCCGGGCTGGTCGTATCGATCGCGCTGACGTTCTTCCCGCTGGCGCTACGCGCCGCGCGCGCCGTGCGCGAGGCCCAGGCCGTGCGCGGCTATCGACCGCGCCGCCTGCGCGACCTGACTGCGACGTTTGTCCCGCTGCTGCTCAACAGTCTGGAGAACGCGGCGCAGATCGCCGAGGCGATGGAGGCGCGCGGTTATGGGCGCGCGGCGAACCGGGGGTCGGGCATCGGCTGGATGGGCCTGCTGATCGGCGGACTGGTTCAGCTGTACTGGCGCGAGTCGATCGTCGGCTGGATCGTGATCGCGCTCGGCGTGGGCTGGCTGATCGTGTCGGGGCGTGGCGCCGCTCAGGTCACGCGCTATCGGCGCGAGCGCTGGTCGGCTGCCGACACGCTCGTCGGGCTGGCGTCGATCGCCTCGATTGGCGTGATGCTGATCGCCGCCGCGAACGATCCAACCGCGCTGGCATATTACCCCTACCCGCGCGTGACGCTCCCGCCGCTCAATGTGCCGATCGTCACGGCGCTGCTGGCGCTGATCGCGCCGGCGGTGAGACCAGGATGGAGCGAGGTCTCCGACCCACGCATGATGACTCCGTGATTCGCTTCGAGCACACCTCATTCACTTACCCTAACGCGCCCGTCCCCGCTCTTGTCGACATCTCGCTGGAAATCACCCGCGGCGAATTTGTGCTGGTGATCGGTCCAAGTGGTTCAGGCAAGTCGACCTTCCTGCGCTGTATCAATGGGCTGGCGCCGCACTTCAGTGGCGGCCGGCTGGCCGGCCAGGTGATCGTCGACGGGCTGGACACGCGGTCGCACGCGCCCGGCGAACTGGCCGCGCGCGTCGGTTTTGTGTTTCAGGAGCCTGAAGCGCAGTTCGTCACCGAGCGCGTGGAGGATGAACTCGCCTTCGGCATGGAGAACCTGGGTGTGCCACCGCTCACCATGCGCAAGCGCGTCGAGGAGGTGCTCGATCTACTGGGCATCGCCGCGCTGCGTGATCGGCCGGTCGCCTCGCTGTCGGGCGGCGAGCAGCAGCGCGTGGCGATCGCTTCGGCGCTGGCGCTGCAGCCCCACATCCTGCTGCTCGACGAGCCGACCTCGCAGCTCGATCCACTGGCGGCCGAAGAGGTGCTGGCTGCGCTCGATCGACTCAACGACGACCTCGGCTTAACGATCGTCTTGAGCGAGCACCGCCTGGAACGCGTGATCCAGCACGCCGATCGGCTGATCGTCATGCGCGGCGCGGACGGGCCGCCGATCGTCGGTTCGCCGCGCGAGGTGATGGCGCAGATCGAGTTAGCCCCGCCAGTGACGAAGTTGGGCAGGGCGCTGCGCTGGGAGCCGCTGCCGCTCACCGTCAAAGAAGGCCGCCGCTTCGTCGATTCGCGTATCGCGTATCGCATATCGCATGTCGCGCCTGACCACGCTCCGCTTCGTCCCAGGGGCCGCGGTCTCCGATTGCCAATCTTTACTTTGCTCGAACTGCGGCGAGTCTCGCACGCCTATGGAGATCGTGCCGCGCTGCGGGACGTGTCACTGCGCGTCGACGCCGGCGAGTTCCTGGCGGTGATGGGACGTAATGGGTCAGGCAAGACTACGCTATTGAAATGCGCCGTCGGGTTGATCAAGCCGAAATCAGGTGACGTGCTTGTGCGAGGCGACGACATCCGCGACAAGCGTGTGGACGAAGTCGCGGCGCACGTCGGCTACGTGCCGCAGAATCCAGGCGCGCTCTTGTTTGCCGACACGCTCCGCGATGAGCTGCGCTTCACCTTGAAGCATCACGGCATCGAGGCTGGGCAGGCGGCTTCGGCGGAGCTGCTCGCCGCGCTAGGACTCGATCGGCTGGCCGAATCTTACCCGCGCGACCTGTCGACCGGGGAGCGGCAGCGCGCTGCGCTGGCGTCGATCCTCGTCGCGCGGCCGTCGATCCTGCTGCTCGACGAACCGACGCGCGGGCTGGACTACGTGAACAAGCAGCGGTTGATCGAAGCGCTCGAGGGCTGGCGGCGCGACGGCACGGCGATCGTGATGGCGACACACGACGTGGAGCTGATCGCTCGCGCCGCCGATCGCGTTATCTTGATGGCCGAGGGCGAGATCGTCGTGGACGGATCGCCGCGCGAGGTCTTAGGCGAGAGCGCGATCTTCTCGACGCAGATCAACAGGCTGTTCGCGGGGGCGGGGCTGCTGACGGTTGAAGATGCAATTGAGGCGATGCGGATTGGGTAGTGCGTGACGGAATACGCAACACGCAATACGTTTTCAAAGTGATGTACGAGATGAGAATGACACCAGATAACAAAGCTTCGCGTCTCTTCGGCGATGCGCTGTTCGTAGCCACTCAGATCGTCGGTGTGGCAGCGTTTGCCTTTCCGTTCGTTCGTCCTCAGCCGGCGGCGGGAGAGGCTGCGGCGCGTGCGTCGGATGCGCCGTTCATATTGGGCGTGTCGCTGATCGCGCTCTTTGCGCTGCTGGGCGCGCTGCGCGTCAACGCCAAACGTATCGCCGTGCTGGGTGTGCTGTGCGCGATCAACGCCGTGCTGCGCCTGGCCGAGACGCTCATCCTTCCACTGCCGGGCGGCTTCTCGCCGGTGTTCTTGTTGATTATCCTGGTCGGCTATGCCTACGGCGCGCGCTTCGGTTTCCTGTTCGGCGCGTTCAGCCTGCTGACCTCGGCGCTGGCGACCGGCGGCGTCGGCCCGTGGCTGCCTTTTCAGATGTTCGGGGGGGGATGGGTTGGATTGACGGCGGGGTTACTGTCTAAAATGAGATTGGGGATTGGGGATTGGCGATTACGGATTTCGGATTTCGGATCGCGGATTGGACGGTTAGCTCACCGCTTTCCAACTTCCAACCTCCAACCTCTAACTTCCAAATTCGATCTGGCGCTGCTACTGCCGTTTGGCTTCGTATGGGGCTTGCTGTATGGCGCGCTCTTGAACCTGTACTTCTGGCCGCTCGTCGATGCGGGCGCGGGGCTGTCGTGGCAGGCCGGGATGGGAATCGGCGATGCGCTGGGGCGCTACATCGCTTTCTATGTTGCGACATCGTTATGGTGGGACATCGCCAGCGCCATCGGCAACGTGGCGCTGCTGGCATGGCTGGGGTCGCCGATCTTGCGTGCGCTGCTGCGCTTCGGCACGCGGTTTCAGTTCGAGGTCGAGCCGGTGTTTGAGAAATCAGCGGAGGCGGCTTCCTGCGCAGCACCCCGTAGCGAGAGCGGAGTGGGCACGCCGCCGGATATGGCCGGGCGTGGCAGCCCGGCCCGCTAGCAGGAACGCACTTTAGTGTCGGACAGTCAAGCCAGCCGGGCGCGCGATCTCATCCACCGCCCACCAGCGCGGCGATCTGATCGCGCAGCAGCAAATATGCGATCAGCGCGATGACGAACAGCAGGACGAATTTTAGCCCCAGGCTGATCGCCTTGAACACAGCGCGCACGATCGTGAACGCGACGAAGCCGATGCCCACGGCGACGATCAGACTCAGCAGTTGCGGATTCATCCTCACCTCTCTCCTCGACGGTCGACGACGACGCGCCCGCGCTTGATGACCGTCTCGACCAGGTTGACTCCGTAGCGATAGCCGATGTGCCGATAGTCCGGCGCGTCCAGCACGATCACGTCGGCCTGGCGATCCACGTCCAACGACCCGAGCCGATCCCCCTGCCCGATCGCGTGCGCCGCGTTCAACGTCGACGCGACGATCGCCTGCGCTGGGGTGAGCTTCAAGTAGCGGCAGGCGATGGCGATCACCATTTGCATCGACTCGCACCAGGCTGTGCCCGGATTGCAGTCGCTGGCCAGCGCCAAAATGCCGCCCGCGTCGAGGATCGCCCGCGCCGGCGTGAACTTCGTGTGACCCAAACCGAACGGCGTGCTGGGCAGCGACACGGCGACCGTGCCCGATCGGCCCAGCGCCTCGATCTCGTGCGGCGGCGTGACGACCAGATGGTCCGCGCTGGCCGCGCCGAGTTCCACGCCGAGCAGCGTCCCGCCCAGCGACTCGAATTCGTCCGAATGGATCTTCAGGCCGAAGCCGAGTTCCTTCGCCCGATCCAGAATCTTTCTGGATTGGGCCAGCGTGAACGCGCCTCGCTCGCAGAACACGTCGCAGTACATCGCGCCGAGCCGCCGGGCATTCGCCGCAGGCAGCATCTCGTTCACGACGCGGTCGGTGTAGGCATCCTCGCGGCCTGTGTACTCGGCCGGGATGGCGTGCGCGCCGAGGAAGGTCGGGACGAGATCGATGTCGTGTCCCGCATCGAGGCGATCGATTGCGTCGAGCAGGCGCAATTCGGCGGCGGTCTCCAGTCCGTAACCGGTCTTGGCTTCGGCCGTCGTCGTGCCGCAGGCCAGCATGCGGTCGAGGCGGGGGCGCGTCTCGTCGACGAGCCGATCGACGCTCGCCGCGCGCGTGGCGCGCACGGTGGACATGATCCCGCCACCCGCGTTCATGATCTCTAGATAGGTCGCGCCGGCAATGCGCCGTTCGAACTCGGCGGCGCGGTCGCCCGCCCACACCACGTGCGTATGCGGATCGACGAAGCCGGGCATGACGACTCTGCCGATCGCGTCAATGCTGCGCTCAGCTGGAAAGCGTGGCGCCAGATCGCTCGTCGATCCGACAGCGACGATCCGCTCGTCGAGGATCGCCACGGCGCCGTCTTCGATCAGGCCGAGATCGCCGAGGCGGTAGCCGCGCTGCGGGCCGCCGTGATCGGTGGGGATGGTGAGCAGCTGTGAAGCATGCTCGATCAACAGGTCGACGTTCATCGAAGGCAATCATAACATGACGCGGAGGCATAAGCAAAAACCCTCTCGCAATGGAGAGGGTTGACGATCAAGTGATATCCCGGAAGTGCCGGCTGGGCTCCCACGCCCAGCAGCTGCCCTTGCTCAGTGCGCCGTCCTGTGCGTAGCCCACTTTAGTGCGGCGCAAGACAACGCCGCCGGGGCCTGTCCTGCGAAGCCTGCCCTGCGAAGTCCCCGACCGAAGGGAGTGGGGAGCGCAGCCGAAGGGTCGAAGGAACGGCGGCTTGAGCAGTCAGCAAAACCTCCCGCAGGTTCGCACCCTGCGGGAGGTTGTATCGATCAGCGCACGTGCCCGCTGCGCCACGTGACGACCGCGCCGGCCAGCGTGGCGAGCTGCGCGCGAATATGTTTCAGCACCACCGGCACACGTGCGCGCAGGCTCGCCATCGTCGTTGCGTCGATCTCGCCCTCGGCCGACAGGCGGGCCATGTGGGCGTACACGCCAATGCGCAGCGGCCACAGGCTCACGTACCACTCGGGCTCGTCGCTGTCGGTGCTGGCCGCCAGTTCGGCGCGCACGGTCAGCGAGGAGAACGTCTGCCTATCCTGGTGCGGCGTGTTCAGGATCTGCCCGAAGTAGTTGTGCACATCGTTCAGCCGCGCTCGGTAGTCGCCGTGTAGCGCCCGCGCGATGAAGCAGCGATACAGGATGTGCAGCGACACGTCGTGCGGCGCGACGGCGACCAGCGTCAGGCGCGCTTCGGGCGGGCGCTCCTCCAGCGGCTTGGCCGGGTCGATCGGATGCAGGCCGACGCTGGTGACCGGCATCAGGACGTGATCGTCCAGCGACGCGACGAAGAGCCCTTCGGCATTGAGGATCAGCCCGCTGCGCCGGATCTCGTTGAGGAACAGCGTGTGCAGATCGTAGGAAGTGAAAGCCATTGCAGAAGTCAGGAACGTAACCGAGCGTGAATGCGTGAAACGACTCTTTGCAAAAAGGTTGTTCAGCGCAGATTTTCACCGCGGAGACGCAGAGTTCGCCGGGTTTTTCTAGGTTTTCTCTGCGCTCTCGGCGTCTCGGCGGTGCGCTTCCGGCATTTTCAGTGGAGCCGTTAAGAGAGAGGCGCCCCCGGCAGGACTCGAACCCACAACCGTTTCCTTAGGACGGAACTGCTCTATCCGATTGAGCTACGGGGGCGTGGCTGAATTATAACACAAGATAGGTGACGGGCGCTCTGAAATTTAGCAATGTTCACGAATCCGAGTGCAATATTTGTTCGTATGATATAGTAGCATTTTCTAAAAGCCCAAAATGCTCCCGATGGATTGCCAAATCCATCGGCGTGTGGCGGATTTGGCAATCCGCCACGAGCGTTTGGCTCACCCCAAGAATAGGCATTTGTGACCGAGCTGAGTATAGTTTTGGACGCCGGCGAGTGCGCCGTTTGCTCAGCGGTCCCACACCTCAAGTTCCGGGTGCCCAAAGCGAGTCAGCAACCTGCGCACGTATAGAAGGGAGGTGGTCGCATCTCACAGAATGCTGAAGTGGCCTTGCTGGCCCAAATAGTTTGGCCGGCATCAAGTGACCTTACAAATAGAAAGGAGTTCTGACATGCGAACATCTCTCACTAAACTTGCAGGACTGGTGTTACTTGTCGTCAGCGTTGTCCTTTATGCGCCGAGCGCTCTCGCGCACTGCTCCGAGACCCCCTTCGACAATACCGTGTTCGCCCCGATCCGGCCAGGTGGCACAAAGATCACGCTCGAAATGGTAGCGAGCGGGCTAACTGCGCCGCTTAAGGGAGTCGTCGCGCCGGGCGAATCGAACCGTCTGTACGTCGTCGATCAGCCCGGGAAGCTCTGGGCTATCAACCTGACGACGGGCGCAAAGACGCTCTTCCTCGACGTCAGCACCCGGCTCGTGCCTCTAGGCTTTCTTGGCCCGAACACGTTCGACGAGCGTGGCTTCCTG
>JBOGUH010000114.1:0-2998 GCA_050695975.1 Anaerolineae bacterium | reverse complement strand
ACTCAGCCCGGTGTTCAACTGCGCCACGCGCAAGCTGCGCAGGAACGTTTCAGACGAGTCGAATGGTTCCAGCGTGACGGTGGCGCGGCCAAGTTCCACAAGCGTGTGCGCGTCGCTTCCAGTAAATCCGATCTTGCCGTGCCGAAGCGCAAAATCGCGCGCGGCGGCGTTGTCCGAGGCGTAGAGGCAGCGCGCGTTGAACACTTCCAGTGCATCGACCCACTCGACGATCGGCTTCAGCCGATCGAGGCCCATCGCTTCCTTGCGCAGCCGGTCGGCGGGGTGGCTGACGCCGACGACTCCGCCCTGATCACGCACGCGGGCGATCGTCTCGCGTACCGGCAATCCCATGGGCACTTCTTCGGTCAGGAAGTAGGCGATGATCTCGCCCGAATCGGTCTTGATCTCTTCGCCGACAATGATCAGGTCGGGCGCCATGGCCTTCAGCTTGAACGCGCCGGCAGTGGTGTTGTGATCGGTCACCGCCACGCGATCCAGCCCTTTGCGGTGGCATTCGGCGATGAACTTGTCGAGCGGGGTCAAGCAGTCTTTCGAGTAGCAGGTGTGCGCGTGCAGTTCAATCGTGAGCATGATGCGAAAGTATAGCAAAAGCAGCTACAAGCGCAAACGAGGGCGAAAGTGTCACCCTCTTCTCATCCTGCGTCGTAGTCTTTCATCCCTGCTTCCGTCGTCGCAATATCAGCCCGCCGGCGAGCAGGCCCGTCAGCGCAGCCAATCCCGCCGCGGCCACGGCGACGGTTTCCGGCTGCATGCCAGGCATCACCACTTTACCGTCGCCGTACTCGGCGAACATGCGGCCCCACTTCGTATTCAGCGCGGCCTTGACGCGCGGCCGGCCGACGAACGGGTACCAGTACACGTTATGATAGAAGTTGCTGGCGAAGTAAGACCAGGGGACGATCGGCGAGCGCAGCAGCAGCCCTTCCAGCGGCTTGAGCGGGCCGTGGTAGATTAGCTTCTGGCCTTTGCTGGCGAAGGTGTCTTCTTGCTTGAAGTTCCAGGCCGGTTCCTGCTCGATGTCATACCCGACGACTTTGATTTGCTTCGGGTCGCCAATGCCCATCCCAGCCTCATGCGCTTTGCGGATGAAGCGGATAGACATCGGATCGAAGCCCTGCAGCCTGGCCGAGATGGCGTCGATGGCGACCTGGTCGGCCGAGGCAAGGATGATGTCCTTTTCGTGCCAGCGCATCGCGCGCGGGCCAGGCCCGTCGCCGGCGAACGTGCCGTCCATCACGGCGAACAGGCCCTCGTGAATGTCCTGCTGGATTTGAAGCAGATCGACCAGCGTGTCGTGGATCACCGCGTGCGTCCAGTGCCGCTTGCGGTGAAGCAAACCTCCGAAGCTGTTCTTGAGTGCCCCCGTGATCGTGGTGAATACGTGTGTCTTCACCGTAGGCAAGTGGACGATGTTCGTGCCCAGGAACGGTTCGGGGATGTCCACGCCTTCGGGATACACCTTGTCCAGAACAAGAAAGGGTTCTTTAGGCGTGTAGTTGATCCATTTGACTTCCGGCTTGTACAAGTAAATGCACGGCACGCCGTACTGGTCGGTGACGAATTTGTGCTTGTTGTTCACTTCGCCGTCGGCGGTATCGACGACGACGGTGTCGTTATGCGCGCCGGCTAGCGAGTAGCCATCGGCCTGCAGCGTTTTGATAACGCCCTCCAGCTGCCAGGGCGCTGTCGAGCAGGCCGGGTACCAGGTCTGCCACGAGATATTGATCTTCAGCAGCGTCGGATGGCCGGCGGGCAGCGCTTCACGATAGCCCGCCAGTTCCATCACCTTCTTATAGTCGTCCAGCACGGTGCCCGGCTGCGTCCTGATCGCGGCGACGACGCCTCTGCCGGGGAAGTTCTTGCCGATGCCCATACCTTTGCCCCCTGTGTGGGGAGAGCCGAAATCCCGACGCGATGATCGTGCTCGCCCTCCGCTGACGTGACGCGTGCAGCGCGATGCCGCACGGCGGGCGGTATTGTACCCGATGCGATGAGAGCTGTCTAGAGAACCCGCGCCAACCATTCGGCCTATACGATCTCGCGGATATCCTGTGGTATAATCCGCGCGTCATCGCATTGGAGACTATCCAGTGGAGACGGCGATGTCCAAACCCGTATCGGATGCGCTCATGATCCGCCGCAAGATCATCGGCGTATTGCTGCAGGGCGCTCGGTTGCGCTCCGGAAAATCGAAGAAGGAATGCGCTGAGGCGATCGGCGTGGGCGTCGCGGCGATCACGCAGTTTGAGGAAGGACGCAAAGACATCGCGCTGCCGCAGCTGGAGCTGCTGGCCTACACGCTGAATGTGCCGGTGTCCACCTTCTTTAAGGACAAAGACCAGGACAAGTTAGTATCCGAAGAGCCAGCGCTGCCGATCGAGCAAGTGATGCAGCTGCGGCAGCGGATCATCGGTGTGCTGCTGCGCCAGGCCCGAACCGAAGCGGGCAAATCGCAGAAAGAAATCGCGGAGGCGCTCGGCATCTCGGCGCGGCGGATCGCCCAGTACGAATACGGCCATCGGCCGGCGCCCGTCGCCGAACTGCAGCAGATCGCAGACTACCTCCGCCTGCCGATCACGTATTTCCTGGATGAGGGCGTCGGACGCGTCGGCCAGCGCGAACAGCTGCAAAGCCAGTTCGAACGCTTCTCAGAACTCCCTGACGACGTGCGCGCATTCGTCAGCCGCTACATCAATCTACCCTATTTGCGTGTCGCCGTCCGCATCTCCGACATGGATGCCGACCGGATCCGCAAGATCGCCGAAGGGTTGCTGGATATCACCTACTGATGATGACCACCGGCGAATCGCTCATGCACGAGGGCATGCAGTTGTATCGCGACGGGCGCTTTGAGGAGGCAGCGGCCCGGTTCGCCGAGGCGCAGGCTGACTTCGCTGCACAGGGCAACGCCAATGATGCGGCCGAGGCGGCCAACAACCGTGGTGTGTGTTGGCGGCAGGCGGCACGCTGGGACGAG
>JBOGUH010000113.1:0-2442 GCA_050695975.1 Anaerolineae bacterium | reverse complement strand
GTGAAAAATCGCCAGCCGAACAGGACAAAACTAAATGGTCAAAGCACTAGGGCCGAGTCCGTGACTCGGCGTCTGGGTGGCGAGTCAGTGCGAAGCCTGCCCGTGGGACGGACTCGCCGCAAGCGAGGAAGTCCGAGCGGTTGCCAATGAGTTTCGGCGCTGATATAATCGCGGCCCATTATATAACCCTTCACCCTCACTCCTATTCGTGCGAGTGTTACCCTGCGCCGCAACCTGCGAGAGGGTGGCTGATTTGAACGGATGAGCCTGGACGCTTCGCCCGCCCGGCGCACGCAGCGCTGCGGGATGATTATCTATAACCCGACCTCCGGCTCGCGTAACGCGCACGTCGATCTGGCCGAGGCACGCGCGTGGCTGAAGGGGCGCAGCTGGTCGATCGATCTCGAAGCGACGCGCACCCCGGGGGATGCCGGTCGATTGGCGCGCGCAGCCGCCGCCGCCGGCCTGGATGCGGTTCTCATCGCAGGCGGCGATGGGACGCTGAACGAGGCGGTGAATGCGCTGGTCGGAACGCAGACGGCGGTGGGCTTGCTGCCCTGCGGAACGGCCAACGTATGGGCCCGGCAGCTGGGGCTGCCGCTGTCACATCGGGCGCTGCTGGATGCGACGCGGCTGATGGATGAGGCCCGCGTTCAGGCGATCGATGTGGGTCGTGTGACGCTTGGCGCCGATCACCAAGCGACGCGCTATTTCCTGTTGTGGTCGGGGCTGGGGCTGGACGCGCATGTGACGCGCACCGTCGAGCCGCGCCCCGCGTCGTTCAAGCGCTGGGGTCAACTGGCCTACGCGCTGGCGGCGCTGCGCGCGTCGACGGGCTATCGCGGCGTGCAGGCCGATATCGAGGTCGACGGCAGGCAGGTGACCGAGCGCGCCGTCCTGATTGTGATCAGCAACGCCGAGTTGTACGCAGGTTATTTTCACCTGACGTCCGGCGCGCGTATGGACGATGGCTGGCTGGAAGTGAGTGTGTTTCGCGGCCAGGGGTTTCGTGCGACACTGGGTCACGCCGTGCGGATGCTGCTGCGCCGCCACACGCACGATCCGCGGGTGACGACGACGCGTGCCAAAGACGTGCGTGTGTCGACGCGCGGCGGCTGCGCTGTGCACGTGGATGCCGAGCCGATCGGCATAACGCCAGCCGCCTACACGATTGTCCCGCAAGCGCTGCGCGTGCTGGTGCCGGCCAGCGCGCCGGCTTCATTATTCGCTTCGAGCCGGGAGGAGGAAAGATGATGGTCGCCGCACGACTGAAGGAATGGCTTGGCCTGAGCACGCCACTCATCGGCATGCTCATCTTCATCCCGATCGCGATCGTCGCCGAGATCGCGCACGCCAACCCCGTGATCATTTTCGCGGCGTCGGCCATCGGCGTGATCCCCTTAGCAGGGCTGATCGGTGAAGCGACCGAAGCGCTGGCCGAAAAAACCGGCCCGCGGCTGGGCGGACTGCTCAACGCCACGCTGGGTAATGCCGCGGAGTTGATCATCGCGCTCGCCGCGCTCCGCGAAGATCTCATTGAACTGGTGCTCGCGTCGATCACCGGATCGATTCTCGGCAATCTGCTGCTGGTGCTGGGTGCGGCGCTGCTGCTGGGCGGGATCAAGAACGGCGTTCAGAAATTCGATCGCGTTCACGCCGGGCTGGACGCCACGCTGTTGATCTTGTCGGTGATCGCATTGGGCATCCCGTCGCTGTTCAACGTTGCGATCGAACCGAACTTTGCGTCGGTGGAGGGCTTGAGCCTCGGCGCGTCGATCGCGATGCTGCTCATGTACGGCCTGGCGATCCTGTACTCGTTGACGTCTCGCACGCACGAGGGCGACCCGATCGCGCGCGAAGCGCATCCTCCAGCCGGCGGCTGGAGCACACGCCGGGCGGTGGCCGCGCTGACGGTCGCGGTGGCTTTGATCGTCGTCCTGAGTGAGATCCTGGTCGGCTCGGTCGAGCCAGTCACCGAGTCGCTAGGATTGAGCGAGTTCTTCCTGGGCATCATCCTGGTTCCGATCGTGGGCAACGTGGCCGAGCATCTCGTCGCCGTGCAGGTGGCGGTGAAGAACAAGATGGATTTGAGCTTGAGCATCGCCGTCGGATCGAGTTTGCAGATCGCGTTGTTCGTCGCGCCGGTGCTGGTGTTCTTGAGCCTGTTAGTCGGCCATCCGTTGGCATTGGAATTCAATGGCTTCGAACTGGCGGCCGTAGCGGCTGCGTCCTTGATCGCCGCGTTCGTATCGCTTGACGGCGAGAGCAACTGGCTGGAAGGGGCGATGCTGCTGGTGGTGTACGTGATCCTGGCATTGGCGTTCTTCTTTTATAGAGGCTAATCTCGGCCTTTCACTACAACAGGGTCTTCACCAAGTCTGGTGATTACCCACCTTGTTCAGGCGACAGTTGAACTGTCGCCTGCAGCCCGCAGTGCAACTG
>JBOGUH010000112.1:0-4432 GCA_050695975.1 Anaerolineae bacterium | reverse complement strand
TGAGCGTCGCGATCGGGTCGAGCGCCGAGCATGGTTCGTCCATCAAGATGATTTCCGGCTTGACGGCGATGGCGCGGGCGATGCACAGGCGCTGCTGCTGGCCGCCGGACAGCGACAGGCCGCTCTGTTCGAGCTTGTCTTTGACCTCATCCCAAAGCGCCGCTTGCTGCAAGGATTGCTCTACCAGTTCGTCTGGGTTGCCTTTGAAGCCGTTGATGCGCGCGCCCCAGACGATGTTTTCGTAGATAGACTTGGGGAAGGGGTTGGGTTTCTGAAACACCATCCCGATGCGGCGTCGCACCTCGACCGGATCGACGCCAGGCGCGTATAGATTTCGGCCCTGGAATAAGACCTCGCCCTCGACGCGCGCGCTGGGCACCAGGTCGTTCATGCGATTGAACGAGCGCAGCACGGTGGTCTTGCCGCAGCCTGAGGGGCCGATCAGGGCCGTGATCTGGTTCGGCTTGATTTGCAAATCGACGTCCTTGACGGCACGAAAGGCATCGTAATACACGCTCAGGTCGCGCGTCTCAATCGCATACGTGCCCTCTTGCGCGGACGCGGCAACAGCGGCATCCGCCACGGCAGCGCGCTTTTCAGACAGGTTCGCAGCGAGTTCAACCATACTCACATCAGCCTCCTCCGACTGAATCGATTCCGAAGCAATATGGCCGTGGCGTTCATTGTCAACAGCAGCACCAGCAGAACGATGATCGCCGCCGCTGCAATGCGGTGAAACTCATTCTGCGCGCGGAACGTCCACTGATAAACTTGGGCGGGCAGCGTCGTGAACCTGGAAAACGGACCACCCGGATCGAACGTGATGAACGTCGTCGCGCCGACGACGACCAGCGGAGCCGTCTCGCCGATGGCGCGCGAGGTCGCCAGGATCGCGCCGGTCAGGATGCCCGGCAGCGCCGTGGGCAGCACATGATTCCACACCGTCTGCCACTTCGTTGCGCCCAGGCCGAAGCTGGCCTGGCGCAGCGAGCGGGGCACTGCCCGGATCGCCTCCTGCGCGTTGATGATGATCAGTGGCAGCACCAGCAGCGCCAGCGTCAGTCCAGCCGACAGAATCGTGCGACCATTCAGCGTGGTCCCGCCACCTGCGCTTAAGCCGAACATCGACCCGCTGGTGACTGGCTCCAGCAGGCGCACGAAGATCGCCAGGCCGAGCATGCCGTAAATGATCGATGGCACGCCGGCCAGGTTGTTGATGTTCGTCTGGATGAGGCGGTTGATCCAGTTGTCGCCGGCGTATTCTTCAAGGTAAACCGCTGCAGCCACGCCTACCGGAAAGGCGATCAAGATCGTGATCAGGATCGTCCACAAGGAACCCAGGATCGCCGTGCGCACCCCGGCGTCTTGCACGTCACTCGACTGCGGGCGGCTGAGGAACTCCGCCGTGATCCAGTTGCGGAATTCGAGCGTTGCGTCGGGGATTTTCGCGGTCTCGGCCTCGATCTCCGCCCGGTGGGTGAGCGATTCGAGCAGCGTCCAGGTGGTGACGACCTTCGGCTCGACGACGCGATCCAGCACGAGTTCGAGAATGTTCTCCTTCGGGCGCTGATCGAGCGGCTGCTCGCTCTCCAGGCGGCGGATCAGGCCGGCCGAAACATTCTCTTTGAGAATCTGGATGAGCGTTTCCGAGGGCAGGCTGGCCAGGTCGAGGTCGAAGACGTGCTCGACGAAGAAATCGAGCGTGCCGCTGTCTGCGCCGGGCACGAAGCGTTCGATCGGCGCGTTCGGCCAGGCAGCCTCGACCTCCGACCAGTTGACGGCGGACGTGAAGACCTGCCGCAGTTGCTTGAACGTCAGGCCGGTCAGGAAGATGTTTCCGCCGTTCGCCACGACCGCCAGTGCATCCGTGCCGATGAGAAAGCCGATCGGCTCGCGACCAATCTTGCGGCAGGCCTCGATCTCGGCGCGTTTGATCGGGCGGCTGGCGTTGGCAATATCAGTCGATCCGTCGACGCAGAAGGCACGCAGGCCCGCTGTGCTGCCGATGCTATCGACGGCGATGTTGCCCGTGTATCCTCCAGCCCGGAAATCGTCGGCCATGCGCTTGGTGATCGGGAACACCGTCGAGCTGCCGGCGATCGCCATGTCGCCTTCCTGCGCCGCCGGCTCGACAGCCGGCAACGCATTGTTCGCGCCTAGACCGTTCGCCTCCAGCCAGGCCGTCCGGTTTTCGGCCGCCGCCTGGTCGCCGATCGGGAAGTAACCGACGTCTTCAATCTTATCGTTAAGGGTTGACAAGTAAAAATTGACGAAGGCGGCGACCTGTGGCTTTTCCTGCATGATCTCTGCCGTCGTGTAAATGTATAGCGGACGAGACAACGGGTACTCGCCGCTCTCCGCCGTCTCGGCGGTCGGCGCCACGCCCTCGATCGGAAGCGCCCTCAGCCGATCCTGATTTTCCAAATAGTAAGTGTAACCGAAGAATCCGATCGCGTTCGGGTTGTTGGCCACCCCCTCGGCCAGCACGGTGTCGTCCTCGCTCGACACCAGGTTGGAGGCGCCCAGCAGCTCATTCTCTTTCACGGCCAGCACCAGGCTGTCCGGATCGACTTCGTTTTGAATCGCGACCAGGCCGAACGCGCCGCTGATAATGTTGATCAGTAGCGCCATCAGCGCGACGATGCCGACGAGCGTCGCGCCGAGGAACAGCGTCTGCCAAATCGCAGCCGTGCGATACCGCCCGGCCAAGTTGGACTGGAAAAGCTCCGGCTCGCGCAAGTGCGTTCCCCGGTTGGCGCTCATTCGTACACCTCGCGGAAGCGCTGCACGATAACGCGGCTGATGATGTTCAGCGCCAGCGTGACCACGAACAGCAACAGGCCGAGGACGAAGATGCTGTTGTAGTCGGGCGAGTCATAAGACAGGTCGCCGCCGCTGATGCGGACGATGTGGCCGGTGATGGTCTCAGCCGAGTTGAACGGATTGAAGGTAAAGTTCGGGCCGGCGCCCGACGCCAGCGCGACGATCATCGTCTCGCCTACCGCGCGCGAAATCGCTACGATGAATGCGGCGGTGATGCCCGACAGCGCGGCCGGGACGACGACACGCACCGCCGTCTCCAGCTTCGTCGCGCCCAGCGCGTACGAGCCTTCACGCAGCGAGCGCGGCACGGCGTTGAGCGCGTCCTCGCTCATCGAGGCGACCAGCGGCAGGATCAAGATGCCCATGACCAGGCCGGCCGACGCCATGTTGTAGAACTTCACGACATCCTGGCCGAAGATCGACCGCAATAAGGGTGTCATGAACGTCAGCGCGAAGTAGCCGTAGACGACAGTCGGAATGCCGGCCAGCACTTCGAGGATCGGCTTGAGGATGCCGCGCGCGCGCAGCGAGGCGTACTCGCTCAGGTAGATCGCGACGCCCAGTCCCAGCGGCAGCGCCACCAGCATCGCGATCAGGCTGGTCATCAATGTGGCATTCAACAAGGGCAGCACGCCGAATTTGCCGATCTCCGGCTGCCATTCGGTTGTGGTGAAGAACTCCAGCAGATTGAATTCGCTTGAGCGGAAGATCAGCAGCGATTCCCGGCTCAACGCGAAGACGATGCCGATCGTGGTGAGAATTGAAACTGCGCCGCAGAAAAACAGGACGGCCTGAATCACGCTTTCCAGGGGCCGCCGGCGCTTACGGAGATCAATCCGCGTACTCAAAGGGGGACTTACGACCGATTCAATCGTTTCTGCCTGCATGCTCTCCTCACCCGTAGTATAGCCTCTCGTGGGTGTCGAACTCGCTGCAAGAATGGGCATACGGGGAGGGATGTAGCCACCCCTCCCCATACGATCCTCCAGTTTCAGAAGTAGAGAGCGTGTTACTTCGCAGCAAGGGCTTTGCTCATGGCCTCCAGCCACGCCACTTTAGCCGCGCCCAGAGCAGTAGTGCTGGCGGGGAAGTAGCCGACGTCACCGATTTCTTCGTTGACGAAGGTCAGGAAGAAGTCGAGGAAATCGGCCACCTGCGGCTTCTCGGCCATGATCGTCGCATCCGAGTAGATGAACAACGGCCGGGCCAGTGGATACGAAGCGTTCTCCACACTCGCCGCCGTCGCCTCGACACCGTTGATCTTGAGCAACTTCAGCTTGTCGGCGTTCTCCTGGTAGTAGGCGTAGCCGAAGTAGCCGATCGTGGTGGCGTCGCCCTCCACACCCTGCACCAGCACGTTGTCGTCTTCGCTCAACTGGATGCCCGGCGCACTCAAGATCGCTTCCTCATCCTTGCCCTCGTCCGCCGTCGCGTCCTTCACATACACCGGTCGCATGACCACCTCGACGAAGTAGTCGAACATGCCGGAGTCGGTGCCGGGACTGAAGCGCAGGATCGGCTCGTTGGGCCAGCTCGGGTCCACGTCCGACCAGTTCGTGGCGTCCTTCGAGAAGATCTTGGCTAACTGCTCCAGCGTCACGCCATCCGC
>JBOGUH010000111.1:0-3723 GCA_050695975.1 Anaerolineae bacterium | reverse complement strand
GTTATCCCCTGGCTGTTCTACTCCAAGATCGGCTCGATGCCCTCAGACTCCAGCCAATTCAGCACTCGCTTCCGCACCCGGTCATCCTTAAACTCGAACCAGCGTTCTCGCTCGTAAGGATGATAAGCCAGTTCGTCTTTGAAGCGGCGAAAGGCTCCCCGGCCACGGATTGCGTCCCATAGACGATCCTGCAAACGCTCGTCTCGGAGGGGGGCAATAAAGTCTTCCATGTCCCGGTAGCCTTCGTGGGATTCAGCACGCGGCGCCTCAACGTAGCGAGTGCCGAAACTGGCTTCGACCTGGTCGGCCTCCTGCGGATCGCGTCGCTGGAGTGCGTCGTCAAAGGCGACCTGCTCTGCTTCCCCTTCGCCGTGTATCTCCGCGTAAATGTCCTCCAACTCCCGGCGAATTTCGTCTGTGACCATGACCACTTCGCCGGTTTCCAGGTCGAGGTAGTAGCTCATTTCCCATGATGTGTTGTCGAAGGCAACCTCTAATTCGGCCAGGGCCACTTTGATCTTTAGCATCGGTTGTGTTTCTTCTTCTGGTGTTGCGCCTAGGCTCGGCACCGGTCTTCGTCTTTGCTCGTCACCGCGCATACCGCGACATTGGCGTAACATGATTGTAGCCAAAACGCCAATCGTGCTATACTGTGAAGCGAGGTGAATGATAATGGCTGTCGCTATCGAATCGATCGCCCGTGAATTGAATTTAACCCCGGACGAACTTGGTCGGCGGAGTCTGGCGGCGTTTCTTGAGCGCGAGATTCGGGCCACGCAGATGGACATAGCCGATCTACGAGATCGGTATCGCGCCCATGATGCGGCTAACCTTTCGGCCAAGATCAAGGCCGGAGCAGTGCATAGCCATCCGGCTTGGGAAGACTGTATCGAGTGGCAGTCGCTCGAAGCGCGCCTTGAACGTTTGAATAGGTGGCAAGCGGAACTCGGCTAATGTACGACCCCCAAGCATTTCCACAACGGTTCTGAAGAAAACGTCGAGCCGAGTTTTATCTCTGACGATCCACACGCAGCACTTCGCGAGTTTCTCCACTTTGTCCGCGAGAAGTTGGCGGAGTATGAAATAGCGCCTCGTTAGCGAGTCCACTCCTGCGCCCCAAGTTGTGCTCACTCCCACTCGATCGTCGCCGGAGGCTTGGACGACACGTCGTACACCACGCGATTGACGCCTTTGACTTCGTTGACGATGCGGTTGCTGATGCGCGCCAGCACGTCGTAGGGCATGCGCGCCCAGTCGGCGGTCATGAAGTCTTCGGTCGTCACCGCGCGCACGCCGACGACGTTGGCGTATGTGCGGCCGTCGCCCATCACGCCGACGCTCCGCACGGGCAGCAATACGGCGAAAGCCTGCGCGATTTCACGACTCAACCCGGCGCGATCCAGTTCCTCGCGCGTGATGGCATCGGCCAGGCGCAGCATCTCCAGTCGATCCCAGGTCACTTCGCCGATGACGCGCACGGCCAAGCCGGGACCAGGGAACGGCTGTCGCCACACGATTGCATCAGGCAAGCCTAGCTCCGTCCCGACCGCGCGCGCTTCGTCCTTGAATAAGTAGCGCAGCGGCTCGATCAACTCGAACTGCATATCGGCCGGCAGCCCGCCGACGTTGTGATGCGTCTTAATCTTGGCCGCCGCCTGCCGCTCCGGCCCGCGCGATTCGATCACGTCGGGATACAGCGTGCCCTGAGCCAGGAAGCGATACGCGCCGCCCGATGCCTCTTCGAGTCGCTTCACTTCGCGCTCGAAGATACGGATGAACTTCTCGCCAATGATCTTGCGCTTGTCTTCCGAGTCGGTCACGCCGTCGAGCGCGCTGAGGAAATCCTCGATCGCGTTGACGGCGACAAGTTTCATGCCCAAAGATTTCTGGCAGGTTTCGATCACCTGTTCCGGCTCGCCCTGACGCAATAGGCCGGTGTCGACGAAGATCGCCGTGAGTTGATCGCCGACCGCGCGATAGATCAGTGTCGCCGCCACGGCGGAATCGACGCCGCCCGACAGCCCGGCCACCACCTGCCCGCCGCCGACCTGTGCGCGAATCCGTCCGACGGCTTCGTCGATGAACGAGCCAGGCGTCCACGTCGGCGCGCAGCCGGCGATGTCGATCACGAATGCCTTCAGAATGTCTTTGCCACGCGGAGTGTGCGCAACTTCGGGATGAAATTGCAGCGCGTACAACTTGCGAACCGGATCGGCCATCGCTGCAATAGGGGAATTCTCGCTCTTGGCGATAATGTGGAATCCCGGTGGCGCACCCTCGATCCGATCCCCATGCGACATCCAGACATTGATTCGCTGATTCGCTGGCTCGCTGACTGCTTGCGCCCCGCCACGCGGGGTTCGCCGACTGCTTGCGCCCCGCTTTGCGGGGTTCGCTGATTCGTTAGTTTGTTGGTTTGTTAGTTGGCTGGCTGCTTGAGGCCGTGCTTGCCCCCCGCTTCGCGGGGCGCTGGGCAGGGTTGGTTGTAGGTCGGCGAAGAGATCGCAGGATGGATCGGTCAGTTCAACCAGCGCCGGGCCGTATTCACGCGTGTGCGCCGGGGCGACGTTGCCGCCGAGCGCGTGCGCCAGCAACTGCATGCCGTAGCACAGGCCGAGGATCGGCTGATTGGAATCGAGCACATAAGCGGGCAACGTCGGCGCGCCAGGGTCGTACACGCTGTTCGGCCCGCCGGACAGGATGAATCCACGCGCTTCTAGCGCGAGGACGCGATCGGGAGGCGCATCCCAGGCGAAGATTTCACAATACACTTTTGCCTCGCGCACGCGGCGAGCGATCAGCTGGGTATACTGCGATCCGTAATCGAGAATGGCGATGGCGTCAGCTCTGGAAGACAATCTTTCCCTCGCTCATATCGACGATGACGGCCAACGATTCGACTGGCACACCCAGCGGCTTCAATGCCTCACGCCCGCCTTCGAACGTCTTCTCGATCACCGCGCCGACACCGACGACCGTCGATCCGGCCGCCTGCGCCAGGCGAGCGAGTCCGAGAATGGTCTGTCCGGTGGCCAGAAAGTCGTCGATGATCAGCACGCGCTCGCCCGCGGACAGATATTCCGGCGAGGCCATCAGGTTGACGTCGACGCCTTTGGTGTGCGATGGCGCGGTCGTCAGGAAGACCGATTCGGGCATCGTGATCGGCTTGTGCTTGCGGGCGTATACCACCGGCACGCCGAGTTCGAGCGCGGTCAGCAGGGCCGGGGCGATGCCGCTGATTTCGGCCGTCAAGACGCGGGTGACATTTTGCGGCCGGAACCGCTGCGCCAGTTCTTTGGCGCACGCCTGCATCAACGCCGGATCGACTTGATGGTTGACGAACGAGTCCACTTTGAGGATGCCGTGTCCCAGGTTGCAGCCTTCGGCGAGGATGCGCTGCTTGAGAATGTCCACATGACCTCCGCAGGGGGTATAGCGCATTTTACCGCGTCGGGCGAGGATGCACAACCGGCGCACGTATGACGTGGTGCGTATTGCGTAAACCGGTTAGGCGCGAAATACGCAATGCGAAATATGCTAACAGGCGCCGGCTCTATCCCGCATACCTTCGCAAGATTGTGTCCACACTGCTTCCGTAGCCTTCACCGAACAGGTTGAGGTGGTTGAGCAGGTGATACAGGTTGTACAGGTCGCGCCGATCGGCGTAATCCGGCGCGAGCGGCCAGGCCGCGTTGTAAGCCGCGTAGAACTTCGGGCCGAACC
>JBOGUH010000110.1:0-6361 GCA_050695975.1 Anaerolineae bacterium | reverse complement strand
GTGACAAGGTGACACGCACGTGCTCTGGCAGCCTGTCACCTTGTCACACCCGCAGAGGGAGATCATGCCCAAAGTGCTCGCGGTCGTTTTGTCCATCGTCATCGCCGTGCTCGTTCCGGCCATCCTCGTCGTCAACGCCATCCGCGTGCTGGCCAACGACTGGTATATTCACTTCGAATACGCCAAACCCGACTTCCCGCCGGACGACAGGTTGACGCTCAATGAGCGGACTGCACTCGCGCTGACAGGAATGCACTCGGCGCTGCCGCAGCACAGCGAAGGCATCGATCTGCTGCGCGCGGCGCGCCTGCCCGATGGCGGCGAAGCGTTCAACGCGCGCGAACTCAAACACATGCAGGACGTTCGCATCCTGATCGGCCGCGTGTATCCGCTGCACCTGGCGGCGCTGGCGGCGATCGTCGTGCTGGCGATCGTTCTGGGTCGCGCCGAAGAGACAAAGACGATCATTCCTCGCGCGCTGCAATGGGGATCGATCCTCACACTGGTGATCGCCGCCGGGCTGATCGCCTACATCCTGATCAACTTCAACACCTTCTTCACTCAGTTCCACCTGATCTTTTTCGAAGGCGATACCTGGCAGTTCCTGCTCAGCGACACGCTGATTCGCCTGTATCCGGTCCGATTCTGGAGCGACGCGGCGATCCTCATCGGCGGGGCGACGGTCGCGCAGGCGCTCGCGCTACTGGCCGGGACGTGGTGGTGGCTGAGAAGATAGTGAGCTTCAGTAGATCACGAAAGCATCCCTTCGACAGGCTCAGGGCGCAGCCTGAGCGGAGGCTCGGCGCGACCTCAACCCGTCTCCATCGAATCACGATCGTGCGCCGAGCCGCAGTCGAAGGATGTGGTGGGGAATGTGAACTCGCCGCAATCAGCCGCATCCTTCGACTACGCACCGCGTGACCGCGCCTCTTTGTTTCGTGACGGTGAGCATGCGCGGCGCTCCGCTCAGGATGCTTACATCGTTTTCGTGAAGTAATGAGCCTATTTACTTCGTCACCTGCACACCCCTCCAAAATGCGACGTAGCCCTTGATGTGGTTGGCCGCATCTTTGGTAGAAGGATAGTACCAGGCGGCATCCTTGTTGACCTGCCGGTCCACGACGATGTCGTAATAGCTGGCCACCCCTTTCCATGCGCAGGTGGTGTGCGTCCGGCTATCCTTGAAGTACTCCGGCTTGATCGAGTCGGGCGGGAAGTAATGGTTTCCTTCCACGACAATCGTGCGATCGCTTTCGGCCAGCGCAACCCCGTTCCAAATTGCTTTCGGCATAACACACTCCTTGAAGGTGTCCTGCGCTCCGGGCCGATCCGTGATCGGCCCGAAACGGCGAGTCGCGGACTCGCCTGGAGCGAAGGGCATAGTCAACTCCCTTCTACACGCATACGATCCGACGACCCCTCTTTTGCCTGTCCTGCTCAGGCCGAGTCCGTCCCATCCCACTCCGCTTCGCGTCGGGGACGTACCGCGGGGAGGCTCCGCACTGACTCGGACTCTGGGCGGCGAGTCACGGACTCGCCGTGAGCGGGGGTAAGCCGCATCACTCATTGATCGATTGTAAGGCTCGCTTTACGCTCTCGGCCGGCCTGACCTTCACCTGAACATCGGCCAGTTTGCCGCTTGCGTCGATGACGAAATGACTGCGGATCACACCCAGGTATTTCCTGCCCCACATGGCCTTTTGGCCCCACACCGCGTAGGCGTCGGCTACGGCGTGGCTCTCATCGGACAGCAGGACGAATGGCAGGTCGTACTTCGTCTTGAATTTCTGGTGCGAATTGATGCCGTCAGGGCTGATGCCGATCACAACCGCATTCTGCTCTTCGATCACCGGATACGCATCGCGGAAGCCGCAGGCCTGCTTCGTGCATCCGCTCGTGCCATCTTTCGGATAAAAGTAGAGTATCACGCGCTTGCCGCGAAAATCCGACAGTTTCACCATCCTGCCGCTATCGCCAGGCAGTTCGAAATCGGGAGCCATATCACCCACCTTGAGTGTCTTTCCAGCCATGTGTTGTTTCCTCCTGTATCGAAACGACTAACCTCACTCTGGGCGGCGAGTCACGGACTCGCCGTGAGCGAGGGGCGTCTCTGCGGTTGGCCTTTGACTCACGGATGGAAAGGAACACGGACAGACTTGTCGCACACCGAAAAGTCCGTGTTTGCTTCCGTCGGTGAGGGTCTGCCTATCAAATTTACCCCAGCCGAATCCTGGGGTTCAAGTAAGCATACAACAGATCGGCTGCCAGATTGGCCAGCGCAAACCCGAGCACGGTCAGCATGGTGATAGCCTGCAGCAGAGGCAGATCGCGCCGATCGATGGCGAAGACGAGCAGGCGCCCCAGGCCCGGATAGTTGAACACGTTCTCGATCACGATCAGCCCGCTGATCAGCCAGCCGAAGCTGATCGCGATGATGGTGATCGTCGGCAGGAGGGCGTTGCGTAAGACGTGCTTGACGACGACACGGGTGCGCGGCAGGCCCTTCAGCACAGCGGTGCGAACGTAGGGCCGCTTGAGCTCCTCGACGACGCCGGCGCGCGTCAGGCGGGCGATGTACGCCAGCAGCACCAGCGTCGCCGTCAAGGCCGGCAGGATGAGCATGGGCAGCGCTTCGGCAAACGTCGCTTCGATCGGAATAGATGAATTGGCCGGGAAGAGCTTAAGTTGGAAAGCGAAAATCTGAATCAGGATCACGCCGGTCACAAATTCGGGCAGGCCGACCACGGACAGGGACGCGATGCTGATGATGTTGTCAGTTGCTTTGTTTTCGTTGAGGCCGGCAATGACTCCCAGCGCGACGGCGACAGGCACCGCGACGACCAGCGTGACGAACGCCAACATCAGCGAGTTGCGCAGTCGCTGCATCACCACGTCGAAAATAGGCGCTTTCGTGCTGAAGGATTCTCCCCAATCCCCCGCGACGAAGTTGCCCAGCCAGCGGATGTACTGCACCGGCGCCGGGTCATTCAGGCCAAGTTCCTCGCGCTTGGCTTCCAGCGCCGCTTCGCCCGCCTCGCGCCCCAGGATGACGCGCGCCACGTCGCCGGGCAGCAGTCGCGCCACCACGAACACGATGATCGAGGTGAGCAGAAGCGTGAGGATCAGAAAGCCAATTCGTCGAGCGATGTATCGCAGCATAGCAGAACCTGAAACGTAATGAGCAAAACGTAATTTACGTTTCACGCTTCACGTTTTACGTCGTAGTGACCACCCGCTCCTGCATCGACCGCAACTCATCCAACGGAATGTGGCAATAGATGCGCTTGCCGTTCTGGTCAACCCGCCACGGCGGTGTTTGAGTCACGCAGATGTCCCCCAGACAACGCGGGCAGCGGGTGTGAAACGGGCAACCGGTGATGAGCTGGGTGGGGCTGGGAACCTCTCCATCCAGCCGAATGTGTTCCTGCTGAGCCTGCGGATCGATTAAGGGGATCGCCGAGAGCAGGGCTTCGGTATAAGGATGATACGGCGGCTCGAACAGATCGGCGGCCGAGGCCACTTCCATGAGGCGGCCCGCGTACATCACGGCGATGTCGTCGGCCAGATAACCGACTACGGCCAAGTCGTGCGAGATCAACAGAGTCGTGCTGCCGCGCTCGATCTGCAGCTCGTTGAGCAGGTTCAGGATCGACGCCTGCACCGATACGTCCAGCGCCGACACCGGCTCGTCGCCGATCAGCAGATCGGGGTTGGACGCGAAGGCGCGCGCAATCGCCACGCGCTGCTTTTCGCCACCGCTCAACTGGCCGGGCAGCCGCCGGGCGTAACTGGCGGGCAAGCGCACAGCAGCCAGCAGCCGTTCCACTTCAGCGTCAGCATCCTGGCGCGACGCCCTCAACAGGATTCTCAATGGCCGGCTCAGTGTTTCAGCGACGGTGAGATACGGGTTCAGCGCCTCTTCAGGGTTCTGGAAGACGATCTGCAAGTGGCGCAGCGTATCGAGGCCGCGCTGCGTGAGGCTTGGCGGCAGAGGAATTTCGAGCAACTCGATCGTGCCGCGAGTGCTTTCCACCAAGCCGATCACCGCGCGCGCCAACGTCGTCTTGCCACTGCCGCTTTCGCCGACCAGGCCCAGCGTCCTGCCGCGCGGGATAGACAGGTCGACACCATCCACCGCCCTGACGGCGCGCGGCGGCCGGCCGGCCAACACCTCGCCCACCGAACGCCGGATCGGATAGTGCACTACAACGTCTTGCAAGTTCAAGACAGGATGATCGTCCGCGCCATGCGCGCCCACCGGCATTGCGTCAGATAATCGCTGCTGGGCGGTGATTTCGCCGGCCATAATTTCGCGCCAGCGATGGCAGCGCACACGCCGATCCGCCGTGGGCGCATCCAACGCCGGTCGTTCCTGATGACACAGCTCGATCGCCAGCGGGCAGCGCGGCGCGTAGATGCAGGCGGCTGGCCGCTCGCCGAGCGGCGGAATTTGTCCGGCGATGCCTTGCAGCTGCAGCGTATGCTTGTTCTGACCCAGCCGGGGCACGCTGTCGAGCAGGCCCTGCGTGTAGGGATGCAGCGGGCGATCGAACAGATCGGCAGTCGACGCGTCTTCAACCAGCTCGCCGGCGTACAGCACGGCGACCCGATCGCAGATGCGCGCGACCACGCCCAGGTTGTGCGTGACGTACAAGGCAGCCGTCCGGTGTTCCTGAATCAGATCGCGAAACAGATCGAGCACGGCGGCCTGAGTCGTCACGTCGAGCGCGGTGGTCGGCTCGTCCAGCACCAGCAGTTGAGGCTCGGTGCTCAGCGCCATGGCGATCATCACCCGCTGCTGCATGCCGCCGCTGATTTGATGCGGATAGCTGCTGGCGACGCGTTCTGGATCGGGCACGCGCACCCTGCGCAGCAACTCGATGGCCCGCGCGTCGGCTTCCGCCGCTGTAAGCCCGGTGTGCTGCCGGAGCATTTCAGCGAGCTGCTCGCCGATGCGGATCGACGGGTTGAGCGAGGAGAGCGGGTCCTGAGGCACCAAACTCAACTCGGCCCCCCAGATGCGGCGCATGTCCGTTTCGGTCAGCGACAGCAAGTCACGCCCGGCAAACCGGATCGTGCCCCGACGCACGGCGCCGGCCTCGCTTAGATAGCGCACGATCGCCAAGGCCAGGGTGGATTTTCCCGATCCGCTTTCGCCAACCAGGCCATAGGTTTGCCCGGCTTCGATCCGCAACGAGACATCGCGGACAGCATCGAGCCAGGATTCGCCCTGGCGATAGGCAACCGTCAGGTTATCGACACTTAATACAGGGGTTACTTCCAGAGGATCGGTCACTTGCGCTCGCTATTCCGTATTGCGTATTCCGATGGGCGGTTAACCACACGGAATACGCAATACGCACTACGAACCATTTGATTGGAGCACCCGTTTTAACCCATCTGCCATCAGGTTGACACCGATGACCAAAATGGAAATGGCGCCGGCCGGATAATACAGCGCCCAGGGAGTCTGCGAGACGTAGGTGCGGGCTTCGTTGACCATCAAACCCCAATCGGGATTGGGCGGCTGCACGCCCACACCCAGAAAGCCCAGCGAGGCCACCAGGAAGATCGCGTACGAAAAGCGCAGCGCGGCTTCTACCGCCAGCGCCGGGAGGACCGACGGCAGAATCTCGCGGAACAAGATGCGCCGGCGCGACTCACCCTGCACACGAGCCGCCTCGACAAATCCTTTTGTCTTGACGGCGAGCACCACGCTGCGAACGACCCGCGCGACGATCGGCGTATACACCACGACGATGACGATCAGCACGCTGTTGCGGGCAGGGCCGATCGTCCCCAACAATAACAGCGCCAGAAGCAGCGCGGGCATGGCCAGCAAGCTGTCGAAAAACCGCATCAGGATTTCGTCAAACAGGCCGCCCTGATAGCCGCTGAGCAAGCCCAGCGATGTGCCGCTGATCACGGCCAACAGTGTGCCAAGGCCTGCCAGCGTCAGGATGTCGCGAGCGCCCAGGACAACCCGGCTGAACACATCCCGGCCGAGGCGGTCGGCGCCAAACCAGTGAGCAGCCGACGGCGGCTGGCGGGCATCGGCTGCGATTTGTTCGTTTGCCGCATACGGAGCAATCAGCGGCCCGAACAGCGCCAGCAGCACGAACACGACGAGCAGCGTCGTGCCCATGGCGGAGGTGGGCTGCCGATAGAGCGCTCGCACAACAGCCAGCCAGCGCCGCCCCCGACCGGGAGCGGCGCTTACGGCGACTGGATGCGTGCCAGACGTTGCAACCATTTCTTAACTGGGGAATCGCGTAGTTGCGACTTCAGTCGCGCCAGATAGGGTGGTTTTCACGACTGACCCCACTCCGCTGCGCTACGGGGGCAGGTGAGTCGTGACTAC
>JBOGUH010000109.1:0-2961 GCA_050695975.1 Anaerolineae bacterium | reverse complement strand
GAACCGCCCGCGCCAACCCAGCCGCCCGCGCCGACCGAAGCGCCGCCCGCGTTCGAGGCGACGAGCTATTCCGCCCCCGACTGCGAGTACGGTGGCGAGTTCAACGCGATCGAGGCGGTGGACCAGTTCACCGTCAAGTTCACGCTCTGTGTGCCCGACCCGGCCTTCCCGTCCAAAGTCGCCTTCTCGTCGTACGCCATCAACGACGCCGGTTACCTGGAAGAAACCGGCGGCGGCGACGTCCTGGTCGAGCAGCCCAACGGCACCGGCCCGTACAAGTTCGTCGAGTGGCGCCGTGGCGACCAGATCATCTTCGAGCGCAACGACGACTACTGGGGCGATAAGGCTTCCGCCGCGACGCTGATCTTCCGCTGGAGCGCCGAATGCGCGCAGCGCCTGCTCGAGCTGCAGGCCGGCACGGTGGATGGTATCGATAACCCCTGCCCCGACGACTTCGAGACGATCGAAGGCGACGCGGACCTGCAGCTGAAGACGCGCGGCGGCACCAACGTCTTCTACCTGGGCATGAACAACACCTACCCACCGTTCGACAACGAGCGCGTGCGCCAGGCCTTCGCCATGGCCATCGACAAGCAGCGCATCATCGACAACTTCTACCCGCCCGGCTCGATCGTCGCCGACCAGTTCATGCCGCCCTCTATCTTCGGCTACACGCCCGAGGTGAAGGATTACGAGTACAATCCGGAAGAGGCCGTGACGATCCTCACCGAAGAAGGCGTGCTGCCTGGCTTCGAGACCACCATCACGTATCGCGACGTCGTGCGCGGCTACCTGCCTGACCCGGGCGTCGTCGCCCAGGACATCCAGGCGCAGCTGGATGACATCGGCGTCACAGCCGAGATCGTGGTAATGGAGTCCGGCGCGTTCCTCGATGCGTCCGACCGAGGCGAGATCGACGGTTTCCACATGTTAGGCTGGGGCGCCGACTACCCCGACGCGACCAACTTCCTCGACTTCCACTTCGGCCCCGGCGCGACGGCCCAGTTTGGCGAGGGCTTCCCGGATATCCACGAAGCGCTGGCGAACGGCGCCACGCGCGCAGACGCCGACGATCGCTACCCGTTCTACGTCGAGGCTAACGAGCTGATCAAGCAGCACGTGCCGATGATCCCGATCGCGCACGGCGGCAACGGCGCGGCCTTCAAGGCCGACATCGGGAACGCGCATGCGAATGACATCGGCGCCGAAAAGTTCTACTTGGTGGACCCCGGTGGACGGGACACATTCGTCTGGCTGCAGAACGGCGAGCCACCGGGTCTGTACTGCGCCGACGAGACCGACGGCGAGGCGCTGCGCGCCTGCGAACAGGTGATGGAGTCACTGCTGGGCTACGAAATCGTGACCGGCAATGTCATCCCATCGCTGGCCGAGTCCTGGGAGGCGAACGACGACCTGACCGAGTGGACTTTCACGCTGCGCCAGGGCGTGAAGTTCCATAACGGCGCAGATCTGGATGCCAACGACGTGGTGCTGTCTTATGCTGTTCAGTGGGACGCGGAGCACCCGCTCCACGTCGGCCGTGACGGCAGCTTCAGCTACTTCCCGGGTCTGTTCGGACAATTCCTGAACCCGCCGCCAGAATAATCACGTGGACGTGTCAGGATAAGCGCAGTAAACTTGAGAGGGGGCGTCGCCCCGGCAACGCCCCCTCTGCTTAGCAGTGCAGAATGATCGAGTTGGGCCTCAGCACCGGGCGATACTTGACGCCTCGTTTGGGGACTCCTGCATAACCACTAGTGCAGCCGGGCGTAATTGAGCCTTCAGTTGGAGTAGGTGTCTGCGCTCGCGGCGAGTCCGTGACTCGCCGCGGGGGCAGCCGAGTCAGTGCGAAGCCTCCCGGTGGGACGGACTCGGCTGGAGCGGAAACTGGCGGGCTATTTCCGCCGCGCTGTACTAGTTAGGCGTGCCGTCGCGTCCGGCGAGGCCAAGTAGGGAAAGGATATGCTATGCTGAGTACGCTGCCGGCAATTGTTCACGACGGAAAAATTGAGCTACTCGAACCCATCGACCTCCGCGAGGGCGCCCGAGTCCTAGTGACAGTCTTGCCCGATGAGGACACGCAGTTCTGGCTTCAGGCAAGCCAGTCCGCGCTCGCCGCCGTTTGGGATAATGATGAGGATGAGGTCTATAGACGTTAGTTCTCAAAACTGTCGGGCGGTTGAAGCCCACAGATGGTGATCAGATTGAACATGCGTTACGCATGTGGCTGGGGCTGTTGTAATAGTCAAGGTGCCTAACCCCTTGAAGGGCGTCAAAAGGACTCAGCGATGATCCAGTTCATCATCCGCCGGCTGTTACTTGCCATCCCCGTGTTGTTGGGGATTCTGTTTATCACCTTCGCGCTCGCTCGTCTGCTTCCGGGCGACCCCTGCCGCGCCGCGCTGGGTGAGCACGCCACGGACGCGATCTGCAATGCGTATGCCGAGCGCTTCGGGCTGAATAAACCGATCCCGGAACAGTTTATCATTTACCTGAGCGACGTCCTGCGCGGCGACCTGGGCGAGTCGTTCCGGCTGGGGCAGCCGGTGACGGAGATCCTGGTCGATCGGCTGCCGATCACCGTCGAGCTGGCCTTCAGCTCGTTGATCTTCGCCAGCATCTTTGGCATTATCTTCGGAACGATCTCCGCGTACTGGCGCAACTCGCCCATCGACGTGATCACGATGCTTGGCGCGAATATCGGCGTGTCGATACCGGTCTTCGTGCTGGGCCTGGTGCTGGCGTACTTCTTTGCGATCTCCTTGAAGGATACGCCCCTGGCGTTGCCGCCTTCCGGGCGGCTGTCGCCCGGCACGCCGGTTCCATCGCTGGCCGAGGTGTGGCGCCTCGAGCATCTCGAGGGGCTGCCGCGCGGGATTCTGGATTTCATGTCGAACGTGCACCTCTTCAGCGCGATGGTCACCTTCAACTGGGCGCTCCTGGTCGATTCGATCAAGCACC
>JBOGUH010000108.1:0-4131 GCA_050695975.1 Anaerolineae bacterium | reverse complement strand
ATCTTCGATCCACCGGACGGGCGGCAGGCGATACAGCGCCGCCAGCCAGATCCATGCTCCGCCGAGCTCCTGCCATACTCGGTTGATCGCCGCCGCGCCGCGCCACTTGCGCCCGGATGCATCGATCGCCCAGGCATCGTGATCGACCTCAACGCGGGTTAAGCCGTATTCTTCGTTCAGCTGAGGAACTTGATTGGGAAGAGCCAGCACCCGGCCGGCTTTATCGCGCGCTCGCACCCAGTGCGCAGTGCGCGTTCAAAAGCCTCAAGTGCCATCAAAGAGCAAAACGAGTCGATGCTCGGCCATCGATGTCCTAGTGAGTTCCTTGAGTTCCTTCCATTCCCTCAGGCCTGCAAGGAACTCGAGGAACTAAAGGAACTCTGTTTAGCGTAAACTTGCACTCAACCATCCCACTGCCGCCCCACCCAACACCAGCCAGGTTGAGTTGATCTTGAATCGGAACAGCAACACGGCGGAGATGATACCGAGCGCGATCGCGAGCGGGTCGACGAACGCCGCTTGCCCTAACAGCACGGTCACGGCGGCCATCAATCCCAGCGAAGCGACGTTCACGCCATCCAGCAAGCCGGCCGTCCACGGCGAGTTGCGCAGTCGTGGAACGATCGGGTTGCTGATCGCGACGAACACGAACGCGGGCAGGAAAATGCCGAGCGTCGCCAACAGCGCGCCGGGCACATCGCCGAGCACGTAGCCGATGAACGTGGCGGTGGTGAACACCGGGCCGGGCGTCACCTGACCGATGGCGATCGAGTCGATCAACTGCTGATCGGTCAGCCAGCCGAGCCGCGTGACGAAATCGGCGCGCAGGAAGGCGAGCAGGACGTAGCCGCTGCCGTACAGCAGCGACCCGATCTTGAGGAAGGTGAGGAACAGCAGCGGCAGGTTGAACGGCGTGACCGCCGCCGCGATCGCGGGCAGGCTCAGCCCGGCCAGCGGCGCAAGGCTGCCGGCCAGGCCCGGCTGGTTCGATCGGCGTAGATTCTGGACGAACATCACAACCAACCCGCCAACGAACAGCAAAGCAATCTCGTTGACGCCAATAAAGTAGAGCGTGAAGACAGCCAGCCCGACGATCGCCATGAACGGGCCTTTGACTGCTTTCTGTCCCAGTCCCCACAGCGCCTGCGCAACGATAGCGATGACGACTGGTTTGACGCCGGTCAACAGCCAGCCGACTTCGGGCGTCGTACCGAAGCGGGTGTAGGTCCACGCCAGCAGCATGACGATCAACATCGCCGGCAGGATGAAGCAGGCGCCTGCGACGATCAGCCCGGCCCAACCCGCTCGAACAAAACCGAGGTGGATCGCCATTTCGGTCGAATTCGGGCCGGGGATCAGGTTCGTCGCGCCGAGCAGATCGAGGAAGCGCTGATCGTCGATCCATTTGCGCCGGTGGACGACTTCGTCGCGCATCATCGCGATGTGCGCGGCCGGCCCGCCGAAGGCGGTGAGGCCGATCTTCAGGAAGAGCCAGGTTATTTCGGCGAGACTTGCCCTGTGGCTGTTTGATGTTGGATAGTTATAGGCCATCGGCGATTGGCATGAATCGACTACCCGACGCGATCGCGCGCGATCCGATCGACGACCTGGGCCAGGATCGCGTAAGGCTGCGCGCCGACCACCTGGTACTTGCCGGCGAATACGAGCGCAGGGACAATGATGGTCAGTCCATTAGGGGCGACGTGATGAACACGCCCCCCAGGTAGACCAGATACAGGCCGCAGGCGACGATCAACCACTTGTAAATCGTGTCCGTGATCCACTTGCGCCCGCTGCCGACCACGCCCGACAGCACACTGTCCCACACATAATCGGCGGAAATGTGGCCGAGGTAAAAGGCCAGCACACCCAGCCAGCCCAGCGCCTGCGCTGAGACGATGTACGCCGCGGCGACGGTGACCCACCAGGCGTACCAAAACGGATTGACCAGTGTCGCGCCCATCCCCAGCCCGATCAGCTGCCAGTGGTTGCGCCGCTGTGCGTCCGCGCCGGGCCTGGGCAGCGCGATCCTTCCCTTGAGCGCGCTCCAGGCCATCGCGCCGCCCATCCACAACAGCAGCGCGCCGCCAAGCACGGCGATAAGCGTGACGACGACGGGTGTGTTCAAGCCGGCGCTCAGGCCCAGCGCCAGCAGCACGACCATGATCAATTCGAGGAACGAATGGCCGGTAGCGACCAGCGGCCCGACGACGAACCCGCGCCGCGCGCTCTCCGACACGATCGCCGTGGTGACCGGCCCCGGCGTGACGACCGCGCCGAAACCGACGACGAAAGAGAAAGCAAACAAGAGAGGCAAAGTCAGATCAGCGGGCATGTTCACCCAGCTAACGGGATGGCTCAGCCGATTCTTCGACGAACCTTTCTCGGCGCCCGTTTTCCGTCTGGCTTGCTCCTCCAGCAGGATCGTCTAATCCCACCTTCTGGAACACGGCGATCAACTGCTGAGGCCGGATCGACAGCGGCTCGTCGATTCGTCGCGCCGCCAGCCTAACGTACTTCGGGATGATCTCGTAGCCCACGAACTGCCGATCGAGCCAATGTGCAACTTTGAGCGTCTGTCCCGAGCCGGCGAAGGGATCGAGTATGAGGTCACCCGGATAAGAGTACAGGCTGATTAAGCGATGCGGGATTTCTTCGGGGAAGGGACAGGGGTGATCGAGGAAATCGGGCGGAACCGGCGCGATGTGCCACACATTGTTGGCAACATCCATCGTGAACAGCCGGTTGATCGGGAAGCGGGCCTTTGTCTTTTCTCTCGCTTTTCGGTCTTTGAAGATACGCGGCCCGGGCTTGCGAAAGACCAAGATGTACTCGGTCATGATGTTCGGGTAGAAATAGCCGGGGTAAGGTTTCTGGATCGTGACGCCGGCCCGCTTTACGCCGGCGGTGCATTTATGCCAGATGATGTCCTGATGAAATTCCCAGTCTGTGCGTGTCAAGCGCGCGGCGAGATCGAACGGCACGGGATAGTGCGCGCCGTCGAGCAGCACGGTTCCGACGACGACGGCGCAGATGCCACCCGGCTTCGTCACGCGCCACACTTCGCCGAAGATGCGTTCCAGCCAATCGAGATAATCTGCATACTCCGAATAGCCGTTGGCGCGCGAAGCGGCCCGCGTCCGATAGTATTGCGCCTTGTCGGAAGCGTGAATGTCGTAATCGATCGCGTTCCAGTAGGGTGGCGACGTGATGGTCAGGGCGACGCTGCTATCCACGAGTTCGTGCATCGCCTCGCAGGAGTGCGTGAAGATCTGGTTCGTCACGGTGCACCTCTAAGGCTCATCTGTAAACACCGGCAGATGCCCCAGCGCGATGATGTCTTTCCACTTGGCTCGCTCGCCTTCGGTGAGCACGGCCAGCGTGGCGACGATCTGGCCGCCGGCCTTCTCGACGATCAGGCGCATGCCTTGCAGCGTGCTGCCGGTGCTGATCACGTCATCGACCAGCACGACTTTCTTGCCATCGACCAGCGGGCGATCCTTCTCGTCGAGATACAGCATCTGCGGCTTGCCAGTGGTGATGCTCAGCGTCTCGGCGCTGACGCTCTCGCCCATGTACGGCTTGTAGCTCTTGCGCAGGATGATGTACGGCAGCCGGCTCTCGACTGACAGGGCATGCGCCAGTGGGATACTTTTCGCCTCGGCCGTGACGAGCGCCTGAGCCTCTTTCGGAAGCCGCTTCACCAGCGCTTTGGCCGCCGCCTGCACAATTTCCGTGTCGCCCAGCATGTTGAAAATGGCAATGCGCACGCCGGGCGCCACCTCGAATAGCGGCAAGGCGCGGGTGAGCCCGGCAATTTTCACGGTGTGGGTTTGTCGTTTAGCCACGAATTCCTCCTGTGCGTGGAGCGTGGTAGAATGAATACGGAAATTCACGCGAGGTTTCCAAGAGGTGCGGGATGGCTGATGACGAAGTGCCCGATGATTTCCTGACTTTTTTCAAGGCATTGATCGATCCCGATCGATTGATGATCGCCGGGCGACTGGCTGAATCGGAAGAGACGATCGAGTCGCTGGCTGTCAACTCAGTTCTTTCGCGCGTCGATGTTCAGCGCCACCTCGATCGCTTGATCGAGGCCGGGCTGGTGACCGCCGCCGACAACGTGTACAC
>JBOGUH010000107.1:0-13102 GCA_050695975.1 Anaerolineae bacterium | reverse complement strand
ACACAGGCCACCGCGCACGTCATCCTGTTCAGCACCGACTTGCAACTGCCCTGCGACCAGCTGATCGACTTCTACACCTTGCGCTTCCAGATCGAGTTCAATTTCCGTGACGCCAAGCAATTCTGGGGGCTGGAAGACTTCATGAACGTCACCCCCACCGCCGTCACCAACGCCGCCAACCTGTCCTTGTTCATGGTTAACCGGTCCGACTGCCTCGTGCGTGACTTTCGCCGAAGCGACCCCGATTTCAGCCTCTTGGATTTGAAGGCCTCCTGTCGCGGCCACAAATACGTGGAGGAGACAATACAATTGCTTCCGCAAAAGCCTGAGCCCATTTTATTGGCCCAGATTTTCGACACCGTGGCCGCCTTAGGCCGCATTCACGCGCCTCAACTCAGCTTCAGTTCGGGCTGATTGGCGAAGGTATTGTCAATAAGGAGAGAATATCATGGCAGACAACAGCGACAACGCACAACCTCAAGGAATGCCTCAGCCAGATCCGGCACTTAAGCGTCTGGATAGGTTGGTCGGCACCTGGAGTATGAAAGGCCACCTGATCGGCTCAGATGAGGAAAACATCATTGGTCGGACCACCTTTCAGTGGCTGGACGGCGGCTTTTTCATGCAGCAGGACGCGGAAATAGACTTTGCGGGCATGAAGATCAAGAGCCGTGAGCTGATCGGCTACGACCCTGAAACCAAAGCCTTCGCTTCGTCGGTCTACTCCAACCTGTCGCCCGCGCCATTGCCGTACAAGTGGGACCTGCAGGACGACACTCTGACCATCTCGGTTTCCTACGGCCCGCTGGATGCGACCTTTAAGGGTAAGTTCAGCCAGGACGGCAAGAGCTTCTCGGGTGGCTGGCGGCCGAACCCTGGCGCGGACGGGACCGTGAACGTGCCCTACGACATCGGCGGAACCCGTCTCAAGTAGTTCCTGCTGCTTGGGCACGCGGGCCCAATGTTGAGCCGGAACCCTGGGACAGACTGCCGGAGAGCATGGCGCCTAGTGCCTTGACTACTTAATTTTGTCCGGTATTCTTGGACACATGTCCAAGAAGCCGGTCATTCAATTGAAGCCCGCTCAACGCCGTCAGTTGCTGCGCACCATCAGACGTGGTAAGCGCAAGGCGCGAGATATCCGGTGCGCATACATTCTGCTGCGTAGCGCCGATGGCTGGAGTGAAACCGAGATCGCGGACGCATTCGATATCAGCCCGAGGACTGTTCGTCGCACACGCGCGCGTGATCGGGAGCAGGGTGGGGAGGCAGCCCTGTCTGAACATCCACGCCCGGGTCAACCGCCGAAGCTCACGCTCAGACAAGAGACCCGATCAGTCGCCTTGGCGTGTAGCCAACCGCCTGCCGGCCATCAGCGCTGGACGGTGCGGTTGCTGACTGAAGAGGCGATCCAGCGCAAGATTGTGAGACGTATCGCTCCCGAAACCGCGCGGCGGGTGTTAAAAAAATCGAGTGAAGCCCTGGCGTGTCCAGAGTTGGTGCACGCCTGAGATCACGCGCGAATTCCTCACCCGCCTGAAAGACATCTTGGACCTGTGCGAGCGAGCCTATGACCCGAGGCGTCCCACCCTCTGTTTTGACGAGCAAAATGTGCAGCTTTTGGCGGACAGTCGCCCCGCGCTGCCCCTGAAACCGGGTTCCCTGCGGCGACGCGACTACGAGTATGTGCGACACGGCACACGCACTGTGTTCATCTTTCTCGAACCGAAGGCCGGTCGCCGACATCTGCTGCTGACGCGCCGCCGTACCCAGCCGGAGTGGGCCAAGGCGATTCGCTATCTGGTCGACGTGCTCTACCCGGATGCGCCCTTGATCGACTTGGTTTACGACAACTTGAACACACACGCCGCCGACACGCTGATCGAAATCTTTGGCACGCCCGAGGCCGACCGCATCTTGTCACGGTTAGTCCTGCATCCCATGCCCTTGCACGCCTCCTGGCTGAACATGGCTGAGATTGACTTGAGCGCCATGACCCGTCGCACGCCGAAGGGCAGTGCTGTCTCTCATTCACCAGAGAGGCAAGCGTTGATGAGGGATGAATCTCGTTGTCTCACCTCACTTGCATGGACACACACTTGTCAAAGGTCACGTGACCTTTGCCGCTCCTCCTCCACACTTTGCGGTGTGGTTCCGAGCGAACGGGTCGCGCACAATTCATTGCAGCCGACGCCACCAGCTCGGCTTTTTGTGAAGTAGGCTTTGGCACTTTGCGGCTGTCTTTAATTGAGGATTCGGCGGGCGCGGCTGAAGCGGGAGGCGTTGGGCGGTTCAGGATTTTTCAGGATCTGGCGAAAGGAGAAATATGAGAACTGATCAAACAGTCCCCAAGAGTATCGATGAATACATCGCGGGCTTCCCACATGATGTTCAAGAGATTCTGGAGAAGATAAGGGTGACGATTAGAAAGGCGGCACCCGATGCGGAAGAAACAATCAAGTACCAAATACCGACCTTCACATTGAAAGGTAATTTGGTTCATTTTGCTGCTTTCAAGACGCATATCGGGTTTTATCCTACGTCGACAGGAATTGAGAAGTTCAAAGATGAGCTAGCTGTTTATGAAGGAGCAAAGGGTTCGGTGAAGTTCCCATTTGATCAACCCATTCCTTTCGCTCTGATAAGCAGAATTGTGAAGTTCAGGGTAAAGGAAAACTTAGACAGAGCAGCAGCAAAAGGGAAGAAGAAATAGAGAACCCTTTATTCCTTGACGCTGCCCATGCCCACTGGTATAATCCCGCCCGTGTTCGATCCTCGGTAGCTCAATCGGCAGAGCAATCGGCTGTTAACCGATGGGTTCTGGGTTCGAGTCCCAGCCGAGGAGCTGATTCAAGGGGAAGCCTGCGCTTCCCCGTTTTCGTCCCCTGGAGCCGATCGAGGCCCGTGACGCTGTTGGGTTATACTTCCGGCCATGAAACGATACCTGATCCTCACTCTCGTGCTCAGCCTTGTCGCCTGCGGCGCGCCAGCGCCCCCGGCGACACTCTTACCATCACCCACCCTCACCTATACCCCCATCCCTTCACTCACGCCGGCCCTTATGGCGACGGCAACACCGACGCCAACTCAAACCCCCGTCACCGGCGATGTGTACGTCAGCGCCGAGTACGGCCTCAACCTCCGCGCCGGGCCGGGTACCGACGCGAACGTGATTGAGATATTGCTGTTCAGCGCGCACTTGACCGCGATCGACCAGCCGACTGCGCCGGATGCGGAGGGTATCGCCTGGCAGGGCGTGCGAACGGACGACGGGCAATCAGGTTGGGTGGCTGCCGAGTTCCTATCGAACACGAAGCCCGAGGCGGCGACACCCGATCCGTTCGCGCCGTTCACCATCGAAGAACTACGATTGCGCAGCTACGATAGCGGCCCCACCGAGATCATCGAGACGCTGGAACAAAACGCGGCGTTCAGCCGCTATGCGATCGTCTACCCCAGCGACGGCCTGCGCGTGACCGCCATGCTGAACGTGCCCAAAGGGAGCGGCGCGCCAGACGAAAAATTCCCGGTGATCATCCTTAATCACGGCTACGTCGATCCGGGCCGATTCCCCACCGGCAGCTACATCCGCGCGGAAGCAGACTACCTGGCGCGAAACGGCTACCTCACGCTCAGCCCGGATTATCGCGGCCACGCCGGATCGGAAGGCGACTCCGAAGCAGCCGGGCCGAACGTGCGCGGCGAAAATTCCTTCCGCGTCGCCTACGCCGTTGACGTGCTGAACCTGCTGAATGCCATCCCGGCGCTGCCGCAAGCCGATCCGAACCGCATCGGCATGTGGGGCCATTCGATGGGCGGCGGCATCGCGCTGAAAGTGCTCACGGTCGATCGCGGCGCGCGCGTCAAGGCGGCCGTGCTGTACGGCGCGATGAGCGGCGACGAAGCGGCCAACCTGCGCCACATCGACGCGATGTGGCGGCCCGGCATCTACGAGCAGATCGCGTCGGTCTACGGCACACCCGACGAACGGCCTGCCGACTACGCCCGCATCTCGGCGCTGACCTACCTCGCCGACGTCGCCGCCCCGGTCAACATCCATCACGGCGCGCTCGACAATCAGGTGCCGCCGGCCTGGTCGAGCGATTTGTCTCAGCGGCTCGCCGACGCCGGCAAGCCGGTCGAGTACTTTGAGTATCAAGCCGCCGGCCACTCGTTCGTCGATGCGACCTGGATCACCTTTATGCAGCGCGTCACCGCGTTTTTCGATCAATATGTAAAAGGTGTCAACGAATAGACAGCTCTCCATCCTCCAGCATCGTGCCCGAGTTAGGCGAGCCGATCACAGGCGGCGCTCCCCAGACGCGCAGAGGCGCCTTCCGGGCGTTGAGCCACCGCAACTACCGGCTGTTCTTCTTCGGCCAGATGATCTCGGTCATCGGTACGTGGATGCAGGACACGGCCCTGAAACTGCTCGTCGTGCGCCTGTTCGCGGATAATCCCGATCAGGCCGCTGTGTGGCTGGGCGCGGTCAGCTTCGTTCCCCTGATCCCGCTGATCCCATTCGCGCTGATCGGCGGATCGCTCGTCGATCGCTTCCCGCGCCGCAGGCTGGTGATTATCACACAGGCAACGATGATGGCGCAGGCGCTATTGTTGTTCGCGCTGACTGCGTCGGGGGTCATTACCATCTGGCACATTCTCCTGCTGTCGATCCTGGCCGGCATCGCCAACGCCATCGACATCCCGGCGCGTCAGACGCTGGTCATCGAACTGGTCGGCGGCAATCGGGACGATCTGGGCGGCGCGATCGCGCTCAACTCGTCGATCTTCAACCTGGGGCGCGCCGTCGGGCCGGCCATCGCCGGCGTGATCGTCGCCGCGGTCGGTGAAGCCGACGCCTTCCTGCTGAACGGGCTGTCCTTCGTCGCGGCGCTGACCGGCCTTCTCCTGATGCGTCTACCGCCGAGGCTCATCGAAGACCAGCAGGCCCAGTTAGGCAAACACCTCAAGGACGGGTTCCGCTACATCCGAAGCGAACAGACCATCGTGATTTTATTGAGCCTGATTGCGACCACGGCTTTCCTGGCGATGCCATTCACGCAGATGCTGCCGTTGTTCGCCGAGTACACGCTGGCCGAGAGCGCCGCGCCGCTGACGACGTTCGTATGCGGGTATCTTCAGTGCGTCAAACCCGAAGCGCTGACGTTCGGCCTGCTCAATGCCTGCTTCGGATTCGGCGCACTCGTTGGGGCGCTGCGGGTGGCATCCTGGCCGGCCGATCGAGGCCGCGGGCGCCTGCTGACGATCGGCAATATCGGCTTCCCGCTGATGCTGCTGGCGTTCGCATGGTCGCGATCGATCTGGCTGTCGTTCGGGCTGCTGTTCCTGGTCGGCATCGGCTGGGTGATGCAGACCTCGCTCACCAATACACTGCTGCAGTTGACTGCGCCCGACCACGTGCGCGGGCGAGTGATGAGCGTCTACTCGATGCTGTTCCAGGGGCTGTTTCGCGTGGGGAGCATGGGGTCGGGGCTGATCGCCGCGGCGGTCAGCCCGCCGTTTGCGGTGGGATTGGGCGCGACGCTGGCGCTGGCCTATGGCGCAGTCGTCGCCGCGCGCTGGCCGAAGATTCGCCGACTGGCTTAGAACCTATCCTGCGTCTCTTCCACTCTCTTGCACAACTCTCGATAACCTTCTTCGCCCAAGACCAAGATGGCTTCCTCGCGGTAGACCTGATACATCGGGCGCATCTCGGACGCCGGCCGCCGGCATCCGCCGCCTGGAAAGTCGAGCGGCGTATCGTCGTCCATCGAGAGGACGTTATTCTCAAAGTACATAGGATAGATCGCGCAGAAGAACGGCTTGAGTCCGGGCCGGCCCAGCTGGTGCTCAATCGAAACGGTCTGCAGCGCGCACTTCCGGTCGAGCCGCAGGAACACGCAGCAGGTTTGGCCCGGCCGCAGCGGATCGTCCACGGTCGTCGTCCCCATCTCGTATCCCTGCGGAAAATTCTCGTCAGGCTCGCCGGCCGAGAACCACTTCGACTCATCACGGCGATCGGGCGGAAGGAGCGCCTTGATTGCATCGGCCCATTCGAGGATGCGCGGCAGCTCGTCCGCCTCGAGCCAGACGCCGCCGCTGCAGCACGCGGCCTGACAATCCACCAGCGCGCAGCGTTGAATCGCCGCCGGCCGGAGGACACTCGGATCGATCCGGATGCCGTTGATGATCAGGGATTCGTCAGTCTCCATCGTTTCTCGCCTCACTTGACCAGAAACTCGCCGCCGCGATAGAACGGCACGCCGTCGACGGTGATCTGCGTGCCGTCGCGCGTGTCGCAAATCAAGTCCCAATGCACGGCGCTGACGTTCTTCGAGCCCGTATCGGGATAGCCCGCGCCGACGGCCATGTGCATCGTCCCGCCGATCTTCTCATCGAACAGGATGTTGCGCGTGAACTTCTGGATGCCAAGATTGGCGCCGATGGCGAACTCGCCCAGCGTGCGCGCGCCTGCGTCGGTGTCCAGCATCTCGACCAGGAAGTCCTCACCCTTCTTCGCGCCGGCCTTGACCACGCGCCCACTTTTGAACTCCAGCTCGACGCCTTCCACTTCGCGGCCCTCGTAGATCGCCGGATAGGTGAACTTGACCCAGCCCTCGGTGACGGTTTCTTCAGGCCCGGTAAAAATTTCACCGTCGGGAAAATTCTTCTTGCCATCGGCGTTGACGAACCTGCGGCCGTCGATGCCGACCGTCAATTCACAGTTCGGGCCTTTCACCTGAACGCGCCGCTTACCTCTCAGCCACTCGACGAGCTTCTGCTGCCGAGCCGAAATCTCCTTCCAGGCGGCGACCGGGTCGGGGTGATCGATCAGGCCTGCACCGAAGACGAATTCCTCGTATTCGCGCAGGCTCATGTCGGCGTCTTGCGCATAGGCTTCGGTGGGAAACAACGTCGCGCACCAGCGCAGCGCACCCGTCGCCTGCCGCCGCATGAACAGAGGCGTCATCTTTTGGGCAGCGAGGTATGATGCAAGTCTGCGAGAGTCGACGTTGGACAGCGCCTTGGTGTTCGTGGCCGCATAGATGCGGATGCGCACATCAAACTCCTCGATGGCCTTCTTCAACATCGGCGGTTCCGTCTTCAATTGCTCGTCGCTGGCGTACTTCAGGAACGTTTCATCGACCCCCGGCAGTTCAATAATGAACTGGGGATATCCGCCGCGCTGAAGGATCTCGCGCACCAGTTCGAGCACCAGTGGCGTGGCGACCGGCGCGGTGTGGATGAACACCTTGTCGCCTGGCCGGATTTCAACCGAGTACTCGGCCATGACGCGCGCCCATTTGGCAAGACGTGGATCAGACATCAGAATTCTCCTCGCATCGGGAAGAATTTAACCACGGATTGCACGGATGTCACTGATGCTAAAACAAAAGAATCGGTGTCATCCGTGTCATCTGTGGTCTCATCCAAAGCGACCCGTCACATAATCTTCAGTTCGCTTGTCGCGCGGATTGGTGAACAACTGCTTGCCCGGCCCGTCTTCGATCAGGCTGCCCTGCAGGAAGAACGCCGCGTGATCGGCGACGCGCGCCGCCTGCTGAATGTTGTGCGGCACGATGACGATCGTGTAGGTCTGTTTCAGTTGCTGGAGCGAGTCTTCGATCTTGGCCGTCGAGATGGGATCGAGACCCGACATCGGCTCGTCGAGCAGGATCACTTCGGGTTCGAGTGCGAGCACGCGGGCCAGGCACAGCCGCTGCTGCTGGCCACCCGATATCGCAAAACCCGATTCATTCAGCCGATCCTTGAGCTCGTCCCACAACGCCGCCGCGCGCAGGCTGCGCTCGACGATATCCGCCAGCCGAGCCGAATTGCGTAGACCGGCCAGCCGCGGCCCGTATTCGATGTTGGCGCGGATCGACATCGGCAGCGGCATCGGCTGGGCAAAGACAATCCCCACGCGCCGGCGCAGATCGATCACGTCGACATCCGGCGCGTAAATGTCTCTGCCGTCAAGCAGCACGCGACCCGACATCATAGTGCCGCTCACCAAATCGTTGAGCCGGTTGAGGATGCGCAGCAGCGTCGATTTGCCGCCGCCAGCCGGTCCGAACAACGCGGCGATCTCGTTAGCATAGATCGCCAAGCTGATGTCGGTCAGCCCTTCCGTGCCATCGTGGTAAGTGAAGCTCAGATTCTCGATCTCGATCTTAGGTGTGCGGGTCACGTCCATCCAAAATCGCTGCTCACCACTGCCGCTTGCGGCGATGATAGCTGCGGAGGGTCGCCGCGATCAAGTTCATCGTCAGCACGAATACCAGCAGCACCAACGCCGTTCCGAACTGAATCTGGAGCGGCATGCCCGGCACCTGTGTGCTGATGACGAACAGATGATACGGCAGCGCCATCGTCTTGTCGAAAATACTGGCCGGCAGCTGCGGCAGAAAGAATGCGGCGGCCGTGAACAAGATCGGCGCGGTCTCGCCCGCCGCGCGCTCCAGCCCGAGGATAATGCCGGTCAAGATGCCCGGCAGCGCCTGCGGCAGGACGATTTTGCGAATCGTCTGCCAGTGGGTTCCCCCCAAACTCACGCTGACCGTCCGAAAACTCTCTGGCACCGCTCGCAACGCCTCTTCCGACGTGCTGATAATCACCGGCAGCGTCATAATCGACAGCGTCAGCGACCCGGCCAGGATCGACGACCCGAACTGCAGGGCCAACACGAACAAGCCCAACCCAAACAGGCCGTACACCACCGACGGGATGCCGGCCAGGTTGACGATAGCCAGGCGGACGATACGTGTGAACACATTATCGCGGGCGTACTCGCTCAGGTAAATCCCGATCGCCACGCCGAACGGGACGGAGAAGATCGCCGTGCCGATCGTCAACCAAAACGTACCGACGATCGCCGGCCAAATACCGCCGGCCCGCATGCCATCGCGCGGCGGGCTGCCGAGGAACTCCAGGTTGATCGCCGGCAGGCCCTCCACGACGATCGCGCCGACGACGAGAACGATCGGCAGCACAACCAGGATCGTCACGATCACAAGCAAGGCAAAGCCGATTCGTTGTGTCAAGGGACGAGGCATATAAACCACAGATTACACAGATGACGCTGATTTGCCCTGACTACAGCACGCGCCGCTTGTATTCCAGCCGGGGCGAAGCAAAATTGATGACCAATGCGACACGGATGATGAAATGCAGAAGAAATATCTGTGTAATCTGTGTCCTCTGTGGTTCTATCACGATAACAGCCTAGCCGAGCGCCGCGCCTGTTGGAAGATGGCAAACGACGCAACGAGATTGACGATGAACGTGATCGCAAACAGGACGATACCGATCGCGAACAACACGTGAAAATGCGTGCTGCCCTGCGCCACCTCGCCCATCTCGGCGGCGATCGTCGCAGTCATCGTGCGGACAGGTAGGAAGAAGGAGTCGAGCGACAGCGGCATGCGCCCTGCGTTGCCGGTCACCATCATGACGGCCATCGTCTCGCCGATCGCCCGGCCGATGCCCAGCATCATCGCCGTCAGGATACCCGAGCGTGCCGCCTTGATTGTGACCATCCAGATCGTCTGCCACTTCGTCGCACCCAACGCCAGCGCCGCGTCACGATAGCTCCTCGGCACCGCATCGAGCGCGTCTTCGGCGACGCTGATAATCGTCGGCAGCGCCATATAGGCCAGGATCAGCGATCCGGTGAAGGCGGTCAGGCCGGTCGGAGCGCCGAACGTCTCGCGCACCAGTGGCGACAGCGCGATCATGCCCATGAACCCCAGCACAACCGATGGGATGCCCGCCAGCACCTCGATCGCCGGCTTGAGAATCTCGCGCAGCCAGCGCGGCGCGACTTCGGCCACGAAGACCGCAGTCAGCAGCCCCGTAGGCACCGCGATGGCCGCTGCACCGATCGTCACCAGCAGCGATCCGAGGATCAACGGCAGTAGTCCAAAGTGATTTTCAATTGGATACCAGCGCGTCGCGAGCAGATCACCGGGAGGCACTTCGATGAAGGCCGATGTACCCTCGCGCAGCAGAAAGGCGAAGATCAACGCGACGAAGGCAATCGCCATGAACCCGCTGGCGCGGATCATGCGTTCGGCGAAGAACTCGGGCAAAGAAGCACGGCTCGTGTTAAGTGACATGGTTAGCTAGTTGGGTAGTCAGGTAGTCAAGTAGTCAGGTAGTCGGCTGGTTGGTTGTCGGATGGTTGGTCAGCCACCTGGCTAACCGACTTTCAAGCTACTTCAACGGCACGAAGCCTAGCCGCGCCACGATCTGCTGCCCTTCCGGCCCGCGAATCCAGTCGATGTAACCCTTAATCACTCCGGCCGGCTCGCCACGGGTGTACATGAATAACGGCCGCGCGATCGGGTACGTGCCGGCATTGACCGACTCGATACTCGGCTTCACGTAGTCTGCGCCGGCGCCGGCTGCCACTGCGATCGTCTTCACGTCGGCGGTCACGTAGCCCAATCCATCGTAGCCGATCGCGTTGGGATTCTGCCGAATCTCGGCGGTGATGCCCTCGCTCGACGGAAGCAGCAGCGTGTCGGGCGAGAACAGCGCCTTATTGTCATTATCACCCAGCCGCACGACCTCTTCCAGGAAGTAGACGTGCGTACCGGAGTTGGTCTCGCGTGACAACAGAACGATCGGGCGGTCTTCGCCGCCGACCTCCTTCCAGTTGGCGATCTTGCCGCTGAAAATGTCGGAAACTTGCTGAAGGGTGAGCGAATCGACGGGACTGGAGGGGTGGACCACCACGGCGATCGCATCGCGGGCAATTTCGATCTCGAACGGCAGGAAGCCGTTGGTCTCGGCTGCCTGCCTCTCCTCGGGCTTCATCGCCCGGCTGGCATTGGCGATGTCGGCTGTGCCGTTGATCAGCGCGGCAATGCCGGTGCCCGACCCGCCGCCGGTGACCGAGATGCGCACGTCGGGATGCTGCGGCTGGTAGGCTTCGGCCCAGGCCAACGCCAGATTGACGATGGTGTCCGAGCCGATATTCTCGATCGTCGTCATGCCGGCCGCGCCTGGCTGCGCATCGACCCGCCCGGCGCATCCGACGAGCATCGTCCAACACAGCATGAGGCGAAGGATTGACGAGCGCATTGGCGCGATTATAACATGCCGCACGGACTTCAACAAAGCATTTGTGAGTTGCCTTGCTTCGCGCTACAATGGGCAGCATGAACAAGATCGATGTCGAACATCTCAACTTCTACTACAACGGCAAGCCGGCGCTGATCGATGTCGCGCTGGGCATTCCCGAGCGGCACATCACCGCGCTGATCGGCCCGAGTGGCTGCGGCAAATCGACCTTCCTGCGCTGCCTCAATCGCATGAACGACACGATCCCCGGCACGCGCGCCGAGGGCCGCGTGCTGTTGGACGGCGTGAACGTCCTTTCCCCGGCGCAGGACGTGGTCGATCTACGGCGGCGGGTGGGCATGGTCTTCCAGAAACCCAACCCGTTCCCCCAATCGATCTATGACAACATCGCCTTCGGCCCGCGCGCGCTGCACATGAAATCGATCAGCCTGGACGACGTGGTCGAGCAGTCGCTGCGCGGCGCGACGCTGTGGGACGAGGTGAAAGATCAACTCACACATCCCGCGCTTGAACTTTCACTCGGCAAACAGCAGCGCCTGTGCATCGCCCGCGTATTGGCCGTCCAGCCCGAGGTGATCCTGATGGACGAGCCGTGCTCTGCGCTCGACCCGATCGCCACGCTCAAGATCGAAGAGTTGATGCAGCAGTTGAAACGGAAGTACACCATCGTCATCGTCACCCACAACATGCAGCAAGCCGCCCGCGCCAGCGACTTCACCGGCTTCTTCTGGCTGGGCGAGCTGGTCGAGCATGGGCCGACCGAGAAGCTGTTTGTCCGGCCCGAGCAGAAGCAGACCGAGGACTACATTACGGGGCGGTTTGGGTAAGCCTCACCCCCGACCCCCTCTCCCGAAGTGAACCCTAAAGGGCGTTCCAGACAGCGCACTTCGGGAGAGGGGGAGTGTAGGCACTCAGAAATAGGTCGCCTCCCCCCTCTCCTGACGACAGCGCCCTGAGCGGAACGCAGCGGAGTCGAAGTGTCGTCGCCAGGAGAGGGGTCACGGGTGAGGCAAGAGCGAGCAGCAGGAGGGGCAATCGGGGAAGCGACTGAAGCGGCGGTTCTAAACACTTTTGTGTATCGCCACTGGCCTGCGCCCGGTGTTCTTTCGATCAGCCATGTGGACAGCCAGCGCAACTCCCTCGTTCAACTCGCCGATTTTGCGGCGGGCAGTGTAACGCCTGGCACAAGGAGGGTGACAATACCCTGAAGGTGATTGAAGGCAAGATCCGTGTCGCGCTGGTGGAGGATTGGCCGAAGATCAAACGACAGTGGATACAGAAGGGGAAATAGAAAACGGAACTCCCAAGCAGGCGCGCTCCGACTGTCGCCGGGGAAAGCAGATCAACTGCCCTCCTGCCGTGCTTGGACTTACGTTCCGCTTCCAAGATGAAGTATATCCCTATCCAGTCCCCTCGTCAAGCCCATTTTTTTCCTTAACTGGCCGACAATAGCAAAGCGCGCTATAATTCATTTGCCGCTGACTCTCACCAGCAGCGAGCGACGAACGAACCAGCTAACAAACTCACCAACCATCTGCCGCTTGGATCGCTTGCCGACCGAGACGGAGACCGCACAAAGCCTCGTGCTTTCTCGCGCCTGCTTGCGATCCTCGCAACAGGCGCTTTTGTGTTTAGAGACCTGACAGGTCTCGGAGACCTGTCAGGTCTGGCAAGCAGACCTGCTATCAGCCAAGACTGAAGGAGAGTCAACATGGACCGCAAGAAAGTCACCATCCCCTATCTGCAAGGCAAGAAATCGCGCGGGGAGCCGATCACGATGGTCACGGCTTACGACTACCCCGGCGCGCTGGCCGCCGACGCCGCCGGCATCGACCTGATCCTCGTCGGTGATACGCTCGGCATGGTCGTGCTCGGCTACGAATCGACCGTGCACGTGACGATGGACGATATGATCCGCCACGCGGCTGCCGCCAAGCGCGGCACACGGGCGTCGTTCATCGTCGGCGATATGCCGTTCCTGTCGTACCAGGCCGACGTGAGCGAAGCCATCCGC
>JBOGUH010000106.1:0-1896 GCA_050695975.1 Anaerolineae bacterium | reverse complement strand
ACGGCGCAAACGGCTCATTGAACGTTACGACCACGGTGCTCTCGTCGGGCGCCTCGACGCTCTTGATCTGATCGTAGGGATACGTAGTTGCGACGACGTTGCTCGGGTTGACCACCATCTCGTGCGTGAAGACGAAGTCGTCCGAGGTGATCGGCTCGCCATCCGACCAGGTGATGTCGTCCCGCAGCTTCATGGTGATCACCGTGCCGTCCTCGGAGATGCCGCCGTTGTCCGCGCTGGGGATCTCGGTGACGAGGACGGGGAATGGCTCGTTGTTGTCGTCGAACTCCCACGCCCAGGCATTCCAGATCTGCTGCGTGATGGTAGCAAACCACTTATTGCTGTAGTAGGGGTTCAGCGTGTCGAATTCTTGGGTCCAGATGAAGGTCGCCACTTTGCGCTCGGCGGGCGGCGGCTCGGTCGGCGGAGGTGGCTGGGTTGGGGCCACCTGGGGCGGCTGGGTCGCTGCCGGTGGCTGCGTGGGCGCCGGCGTGGCGGCCGGCGCGCAGGCTGCGGTGACCAGAGCCATCGCCACCATCAGTTGGATAGTCCACGATCGCTTCAACATCTCATCTCCTCCTTAATGAGATTTGGGTGACCCGTGTGGGGTCGCGGCGGATACAGCGACGTGTCTCGAAGGGAACACACGTGGGACGGCGTGTGCCATTCATATTATACCAATGTCTCAGGATAATACACTCGTGTCGAGTGCCGGGAGTTCATCACACCATGAAATTCCTGGGCGGATGATCCATCCGCAGGATCGGCCGATCGATCTTGAACGGCTCGATGTTGCTCCCGGCCGATCCGTCGATGGCCAATTCGCTGAGGATCTTGCCGATCAGCGCGGCAAACTTGAAGCCGTGCGCCGCACCCATGGCGACGAACACGTTTTCGTGCCCGGGCATGCGGTCGATCACAAAGTCCCGATCGGGCGTGAGTGTGTACAGGCAGGTCTTCGTGTAAAGGATCGGGCCGTGCGCTGCCGGGATGTATTTCTTGAGAAAGTCCTCGACGCGTTGGAGTGCGGCGGGGTTTGGTTCAAAGGTTCGCGTGTCGGGAGCGACTTCGTTCCCTCCTACATCCTGCGCCGCTTTCGTGCCGGCCTCGCCGTAGACGGGAAAGCCGTAGTAGCACGGATTGTCCATCCAGATCCAGATCGGAAATCGATCGGGCGCAAAGTCGGCCAGGTGAAGCGTGGCGAAATAGGTCACCTGCTCCTGAGTGATGGTCAGCGGCAACTTCATACCGAAGTGCGCTAGCAGATTGTTCGTCCAGGCGTCGACGGCCAGGATCAGTTTCTTGCAGCGATAGGTTGTAGCGTCTGCAACAACTTCGATCTCGCCGCCGGCATCGCGGATCGATGTGACCGGCGCATTGTCGCGCAGTACAGCGCCATGTTCGCGCGCCATGCGCAAGTGCGCTGCGTTGCACTTGGCCGCCGGCGTGATGCCGCTCTCGGACTGGTACAGACCGTGAATATCATCGGTCAACCGGAACTGCGGCCAGCGGCGCATGATCTCTTCGGCGTCGAGGTGCTCGAACGGCACGTTGCAGGCTTGCAGGCTATTGATGTAGTCAGATAGTGGAATGGCGCTGACGCGCGGCGCGAAGTCGAGTCCGCCAGTCTTGAGGATGAGCTGCTCGTTCGCGTCTTGCTCCAGCACATCCCACGCGGCGTAGGCCTGCGCGGCCAGCCGCACGTACTCCGGCGTGTGGTACGACAATCGAATGATGCGCGAGTGATCCTGCGACGCGCCGCGCACATGGCCGATCTCGAATTGCTCCAGCCCAAGAACGTCCGCGCCTGCTCGCCGCGACAACCAGTAGGCCGCGCCACTGCCTATGCCACCCAGCCCGATGACGATGTACGAGTAGTCGCGTTTCATACGATCT
>JBOGUH010000105.1:0-4832 GCA_050695975.1 Anaerolineae bacterium | reverse complement strand
GCCTTGCTGCCCGGTCGCGCCGGTGACGACGATGAGTTGATGGGTATGCTGGCTCATGAAGTCCTCCTTTGGGTTCGAGTACGTTTGTCTATGCTCCGAAATCTTCTATGCTGACTGAACGTGAACGATCTTGTTGACGGGGAAGCGATTCTCCCGGGATGCCAGGACCTCGATGTTCCAGCTCCACGAGACGAACGGGGTGATGAGAAAATACGCGCCCGGGCCAAACATGCCTACGCGGTCCTAAATCTCCGCCGTGCCGTAGACGCGGATACCGCGCGGACTCCACGGGTCCACCGAGGGCAGGTCATCTATCAGCAGAGCCACCTTCGTGTGGCCGGCGGCGATGTTCTTGTATTTGCGCGTGGCGGGCAAATTGCGACCGCCGACGTAGAAGTGTTGGCCGTCAAACTCAAAGCCCACCGCCACCGCGTCGGGTTGGCCGGCATCGGAAACGGTGGCGAGACGGGCCAGCGGCTGTGATTTCAGATACGCGATTTCCTTCTCGGTGAACGTTGTAGACATCGTTTCCTCCTGAAAACTTTGGCGGCTCATATTTAGCCGACTAAATGTCTGGCCAAAAAAAGGGCTAACGCACCACACGCTCGCTCACCTTCGCAATCAGGCGGCGCAAACTCTCTTCCTCATCGCGGGTTAGAGTGCCAAAACTCAATGTTTCCAACTCCTGCCATACCGCATCCACTTTCTTCTCAAGCGCGCGGCCTGCGTCGGTGAGATAGACGCGCGAGGCGCGCCGGTCGTCGGCGTCGACGCGGCGCTGAACGAATCCGGCGGCTTCCATCCGGTCGAGCGACTTGGTGATGGTGGCCGGTTGCACGCACAACTTGTCCACCAGATCGGTCTGCATACAACCATCCTCGCGCCACAGGTGCATCAGGAGCATCTCCTGCCCGGTGTGCAGGCCAATTTCCGAGAGCAGGGTCTCAGCCTTTTGGCGGTGCGCCTTGCAAAGTTGCACCAGTTGGTAGCCCAGCGTTTCAGTGAACGGTTTCTTGACCATACGACCTACTGATTGGTTAGCCGACTAAGTAAATCATAACACACAGGCGGGCGCGTGTCAACCTGGCCGAATGTGCAGGCCAGTCCAACCCAATCTCTCGTTCGTCCGGCAGTTCAACTGCCGGACGAACAGGAGATCAAACCCGCTCCAACGCCTGCGCCAGATCGGCGATCAGGTCGTCCGCGTCCTCGATGCCGAGCGACAGCCGCACCAGGTTGTCCAGGATGCCGACGGCCAGTCGCTCTTCGGTCGATAGTTCGTAATACGACATCAGCGCCGGCTGCTCGATCAGCGTCTCGACCCCGCCCAGACTGGGTGCGATGATGGGAATGCGCACGGCATCAACCAACCGGCTGGCCGCTGCCAGAGCATGCCCTGCGATCCCTGCACAGGAGAGAGTCGAAGGGTCGCCGCGCACCTCGAATGTGACCACGCCGCCGAAGCCACTCATCTGCGCGCGCGCCGTGGCATGATCGGGATGCGACGGAAGACCAGGATACCACACGCGCTCGACCTTCGGTTGCGCTTCGAGGAATCCGGCCACGCGCAGGCCGTTCTCGTTTTGCCGGGCGACGCGCAGCGCCAGCGTCTTCAATCCGCGCAGCAGCAGATAGGCGTTGTGCGGATCGCTCACCGCGCCGAGCATCCACAACTGCTGGCGCAGCAGCGCGATGAACGAGGCGCTGCCTGTGACCGCGCCGGCCAACAGGTCGTTGTGCCCGCCCAGGTACTTGGTGGCCGAGTGCAGCACCAGGTCGATGCCGAATTCGATCGGGCGCTGATTGATCGGCGTGGCGAAGGTCGAATCGATCAACGTCCGCACGTTGTGTCGCCGGGCGATGTCGGCGACGCGCTCCAGGTCGAGCACGCGCAGGTACGGATTCGTCGGCGACTCGGAAACAATCAAGCGGGTGTTCGGGCGGATGGCGGCTTCCATCGCCGCGTAGTCGCCCATCGGCACGACGGTCGCTTCGATGCCCAGCCGCTTCAGGAAGGTCAGGCAGAACTGGCGCGTGCGGCGATACGCGTCGTCGTGCTGTGCATCCTGCACAACCGCGCCAATCGAGATTTCTCGCAATTTGTCCGTAGATTCTTGGAGCTGGTTTCCGTATCATCACTGGCTATGACGATGAGTTTAGCCAGCCCATTCGCGTCCGTCGTCTTTATCATTGCGATGACGATCGTGCTCCTCGGCGAGGAGCAACGCAGGGTGGGGTTGGCCCGGTCACGTTGCTAATCTAGTCCATCGACACACATTCAACGAGCCGCCCAACCACAGGGCGGCTCGTTTGTTTACCTCACCCCACCCCCGGCCCCTCCCCTCTCCTGTCGAGCGGTCGCGGAGCGGGCAGGAGAGGGGGAGGGGTGGCGAAGCCGGGGAGGGGTGAGGCAGGAGGGCACATGATCCAAATCTACGATACCACACTGCGCGACGGCGCTCAACGCGAAGGCATCTCGCTGTCGTGCGATGACAAATTGCGCATCGCGCGCAAGCTCGACGATCTCGGCGTCGCCTTCGTCGAAGGAGGCTGGCCGGGATCGAACCCCAAGGACGCGGAGTTCTTCGAGCGGGCGCAGGCGCTGCCAGGCAAGCACGCGCTGATCGCCGCATTCGGATCGACTTGCCGCGCGGGCGGCGAGCCGGAGGGCGATGCGAACATCCGCGCGCTGATCGACGCGGGCGCGCCCGTGTGCACCGTCGTCGGCAAGACGTGGACGCTGCACGTGACCGATGTGCTGCGCACGACGCTCGACGACAACCTGCGCATGATCGAGCGCAGCCTGGCCTATCTGTGCGCGCAGGGCCGGCGCGTGATCTACGACGCCGAGCATTTCTTTGACGGCTTCAAAGCCGATCAGTCTTACGCACTCGAAACACTGCGCGCAGCGATCCGCGGCGGGGCCGAAACCGTCGTGCTGTGCGACACGAACGGCGGATCGATGCCGTGGGAGATCGCCGAGATCGTTCGCGAGGTGAAGCGCGCGGTCGATCATCCACTCGGCATCCACACCCACAACGACGGCGAGTGCGCGGTCGCCAATTCGCTGGCGGCGGTCCGCGAGGGCTGCGTCCAGGTGCAGGGGACGATCAACGGTTACGGCGAGCGCTGCGGCAACGCGAACCTGTGCTCGGTCATTCCCGACCTCGAACTGAAGTTGGGATTAAAATGCCTGCCTGAGGGCAGCCTGGCAAAGTTGGTTGACACGGCGCACTTTGTCGCAGAAGTCGCCAATGTCGCGCCGGACGAGCACCTGGCCTACGTCGGCAAGTCGGCTTTCGCGCACAAGGGCGGCATCCACGTCGCGGCGATGCGCCGCAGCGCGCACAGTTATCAGCACATCGATCCGGTACGCGTCGGCAACCAGATGCGCGTCGTCGTGTCGGAACTGTCGGGGCGCGGCAACTTGTTAAGCAAAGCCGAAGAGCTCGGGCTGCTGGTCGACGGCGGCGACGTAGTCGCCGACGTGTTGAACGACATCAAGGCGCTCGAAGCGCGCGGATTCTCGTTCGAAGCGGCCGAGGCGTCGGTCGCGCTGATGATGAAACGACAGCAGCCGGGGTACACGCCGCCGTTCGAGCTGATCGACTTCTCGGTAAACGTCGAGCATCGCCAGGGGCGCGGTGTGTTCGCCGAGGCGACCATCAAGGTACGCGTCGACGGCGAAGTGATCCACACCGCCGCGGAAGGCAACGGACCGGTCAACGCGCTCGACGCGGCATTGCGTAAGGCGCTCACGCCGGTGTATCCGAGGTTGGCGCATTTTCGGCTGGCCGATTACAAGGTGCGCATACTCGATGGCGATCGCGGCACGGCGGCGACGACGCGCGTGCTGATCGACACACAGGATGGCGCACAGCGCTGGAGCACCGTCGGCGCGAGCGCGAACATCGTCGAGGCGAGCTGGCAGGCGCTGGCGGATAGCGTCGAGTATGGACTGATGATAGCAATAATCAACGATCGGCAATCCAAGGAGTGACTTGAAAGCGACGCTTGTCTTATTGCCCGGCGACGGCATCGGCCCCGAAGTGATGGCCGAGGGGCGTCGCGTGCTTGAAGCGGTCGCCGATCGATTTGGGCATCACTTTGAATTCAGCCAGCACTTGATCGGCGGGTGCGCGATCGATGCGACCGGCTCGGCGTTGCCCGAGGCGACGCTGGCTGCCTGCCGCGCGTCCGCCGCGGTGCTGCTCGGCGCGGTCGGCGGGCCGCAATGGGATGATCCAACCGCGCCGGTTCGCCCGGAGCAGGGGCTGCTTGGTCTACGCCAGGGACTTGGACTGTATGCGAATCTGCGGCCGGCGCGACCTCACCCCGCGCTCGTCGAAGCGTCACCGCTGCGACCGGAGCGATTGCAGGGCGTAGACCTGTTGGTCGTGCGCGAGTTGACCGGCGGCTTGTACTTCGGCCAGCCGAAGGGCCGCGAACAGCGCAAGGGGCGCGTGCGCGCGTTCGATACGCTCGAATACACCGACTTCGAGATTCGCCGTGTCGTCCAGCTGGCCTTTCGGCTGGCAGCGAATCGGCGCAAGAAAGTAACCTCGGTGGACAAAGCCAACGTGCTCGAATCGTCGCGCCTGTGGCGGGAGACGGCGGCGACGCTCGCCGCCGAGCACGCCGATGAGCAACTCGAGCACAGGCTGGTTGATACGGCGGCGATGCGTCTCATCGCCAATCCGGCCGGCTTCGACGTGCTCGTGACCGAGAACCTGTTCGGCGACATCCTCACCGACGAGGCCGCGGTGCTGGCCGGATCGATGGGCCTGCTGCCCTCGGCCTCGGTCGGCGACGGGCGGCGCGGACTCTACGAG
>JBOGUH010000104.1:0-5919 GCA_050695975.1 Anaerolineae bacterium | reverse complement strand
ATCCGGCATATCGCAACACCACGTTGCGCTTGCTCGAGCCGCTCGGCGCGACGCGCTGGACGTACACCGGCACGTACACCGCAACCTTGAACAGCGACGCGATTGCGATTCAGGGCGGGCGATTGACCTACCAGATCGAAAACACGGTCGATGAGTATTACGATGGCGGCGTGCGGTTCGAAGCGGATCGAGGTTTCACGCTGGTCTCCTCGCGGGTCACGCTGCTCGATGCGACCGGCAACAGCGACATTGGCATCCAGGTCAACGGCATCGACGGTGAGCCCGATTCGTGGGCGTTCCTGGCGATGTATCCGTCGGACGCCACCGTTTTTGCTTTTCTCGGCCACTTCGGTATCGGGACCGAGGAAACCTTCACCCTGCTGGCGGGAACGGGCATGCCCGCGACGCATGAGCTGGCGATCGGCTGGGATGGGACACACCTCACGTTCTACGTCGACGGCCAGCCGCGCAAGAGTGTGGCCACACAAACGCGCGGCGAGTGGTTCCAGCTGCTTTTCGACGCCGAACCCAACGGGCGGCTCTCCGGCAGCTTCGATGACGTGCGGATCACATATGAGGATTAGAGATTGGAGATTAGAGATTAGAGATTGGAGGCTAGAGGTGGGAGGCGCGCGTGCTATCCAAATCTAGCCTCTAACCTCCAACTTCCAACTTCTATTTGAAAACCACCTCATCCCGCCCCCGCAGCCGATCTTCGATGCGCTGCGCCACGACATCCAGGTCTTCGCTGCGATGCACGAAGTCCAGACTGTCGCTGCGAATGGTGAGCACCGGGCAGACGTTGAAATCGGACAGCCATTCGTCGTAATAGCGGTCGAGCAGGCGCAGGTAGTTGAGTGTGATGCCGGCTTCGATCGCCCGGCCGCGCCGGGAAATGCGATCGGCCAGCACCTCGACTGGCGCACGCACGTAGATCAACAGCGCGGGTGGGGGCAGCGCATCGACCACCAGGTCGTACAAGCGCCGGTAGGCCAGGTAATCGCGCTCGTTCAAGTTGCCCAACTCGTGCAGCGCGCGGGCGAAGATGAAGGCGTCCTCGTAGATCGAGCGATCGACGATCGCGCTGCGCGAAGCATTGGCCAGCGCTTTGTGCTGCGCCGCGCGGTGGCCCAGGAAAAAGACTTGCAGGTGAAACGACCAGGCGCGCATATCGGCGTAAAAATCGGGCAGGTACGGATTATCCGAAACCGACTCGAAGCCAGCTTCCCAGTTCAGCCGGGCGGCCAGTCGCTCGGTCAAACTCGTCTTGCCCGCGCCGATGTTACCGGCGACCAGGACCAAGTGATTGCCCATTTAACCTCCCTCTTCGGATCACAACCACTGAGACACGGAGGACACGGAGATTCTGCTTTGCCTCTGTGTTCTCTGTGTCTCCGTGGTTTTAATAGGTTGTGAGAAATGAACCGCTACCAACTTCGCGCCGTGCTCTGGGACATGGATGGCACATTGCTCGATTCCGCCGAATACCACTGGCTGGCCTGGCGCGAGTCACTCGCCGCCGAAGGTTATGATCTAACCCGCGATCGATTCGCCGCGACGTTCGGCCAGCGCAATGATACCATCTTGCGCGCTCACTTCGGGCCCGACTTTCCTCTGAGCGAGGTTGATCGCATCGGCGCCATCAAAGAGTCGTATTATCGCGAACTCGTGCGGACGCGCGGCATCGATGCCTTGCCCGGTGTGCGGCGTTGGCTCGCGCGCCTGAAAGAGCACGGCTGGCGTCAGGCGATTGCCTCCGCTGCGCCGCTGCTCAACGTTGAGACGATCCTCGCCGCGCTCGACATCGCCGACCGCTTCGATGCGATCGTGTCCGCCGAGGACGTGCAACACGGCAAGCCTGATCCGCAGGTCTTCCTCACCGCCGCGGCCCGCGTCGGCGCGCCGCCCGCGCGCTGCATTGTCGTCGAAGATGCGCCGGCCGGCATCGAAGGCGCGCATCGCGCCGGCATGCGCGCGATCGGCGTGCTGACGACGCATGCTGCGCTGCAAGCCGATCTGACTGTTCAATCGCTCGATGATCTGCCGGATGACGCGTTCGACAAACTGATACGTGATGCGTGATAAGTGAAACGTGATTGAGGATCCCTCACGCATCACGTTTTACGCTGTCAAATCGATCCTCAACAGTACCCTGACGCCAAACCAGATTATCCCCCCCGCCTCGCGCACTTCGCGCACGATGCGCTCGACCGCGTGCATCGGCCCGGCCGTGACCTGCGCCGGGCTGGGGTACGCCTCGACGCCGGCGCGTTGAAACATCAAGGTTGCGCGCAGCAGATGGTAGCCATCGCTGGCGATGATCGCGCTGAGCCAGCCGCGCTCGCGCATGATCGCCGCAGTAAAGGCGGCGTTTTCTTCCGTGCCGGTCGCCCGTTCTTCGAGCGTCACCGCCTCGCGCGGCACGCCCGCCGCGACGATGCGCTCGCACGCCACCTGCGCCTCGCTCTTCGGTTCGGGCTCGGCGAAGCCACCCGTGCAAATCACGTGCGCGGCATAACCTTGATGATACAAGGCTGCGGCGTGATCGGCTCGCCGGGCTAAAGACGGTCCCGCTCGCCCGCCGGGAAACACCTGCGACCCGAGCACGACGATCACGTCGGCCGGTTGCGCACGATCGACCAGGCCGTAGGCGTCGATCGCGGCGACCATCGCCGCCAGCCCAATCACAGCCGCGATCAACGTGATGAAGATGAAGCGGCGAAGCCACGCGCGTTTCGTCATCCCGGGATCAAACGAGGGCGCTGAACAGTGTCAGCGCCCTCGCACATACCTCACCCCTTCCCCTGGCCAAAGGCCGGGGGTGGAAGGTGAGGCCTAACACTCGCTAAACCCGCAGCTATAGCACTTGCGGCAGCCCTCCTCGTTGACGACCGAGGCTTCGCCGCAATCCGGGCACAGATCGCCGATCTTGAGCGGTAGCTGCTGCGCCGATTGCACCTCGACACGGCCGTCATCGTCGCCATTGTCATTCGAGGAAGCCGGCGCCTGGCCGAGGTATTCGATCAGCGCCTGGGCCACGCCGTCGGGCAGCGAGCGGACGCGCTGCGTGCCAAAGCCCATCGGCCGGCCGCCGCCGATGCCGGCCAGCTGCTCGATGACGTTTTGCAATCGCTCGGTCGAATTCATCGGCGAGGGCAGCCGCAGCACGAGCGAGATCAAGCGGCCCAGCGCCTCGGCCACCGCCGCCGTGTCCGAGCCGGCCTTGCCCACGTTGAGGAACACTTCAAACGGCTGGCCGTCGCCGTTCTCGTTGATGGTGATGAACGCCGTGCCCAGCGGCGTGCCGATCCTGAACGTGCTGCCGACGAGCTGGCGCGGGCGCGGCCTCTTGGTGACGTGCGTTTCAGCCGGCGCGATTTCGGACGGCAGGTCCTTTGCCGCCCTCGTCTGCTTGGTCTCCAGCACCACCTTGTCGCGCGAGCCGGTTACGTAAACAGTTATCCCTTTGCAACCCAGCTCCCAGGCTAACAAGTAAGCCGTGGCCACATCGCCTTCCGTCGCATGCGCGGGGAAATTCACCGTTTTCGAAAGACTGTTGTCGACAAACACCTGGATCGCCGCCTGCATGCGGACGTGTTCCTCCGGCGTGATGTCGGCCGAGACGACGAACGTGTGGCGCACCGACTCGGGCACACCTGCCACGTTCTGGCAGGTGCCGGTGTACAACACGTCTGCGTAGATGCGCCGGCGCGTCTGCTCGTCGACGCCGGCCCGAATCAGCGCCTGCTCGAACAATGGGCTGCCGTAGGTCAGTGTCGTGCGCCCATCCGCGCCACCCGCCTCCGCGTCGATGACGTGGCGCAGGTACGCCAGCGCGAACACCGGCTCGCAGCCGTAGCCCTCGCAGCCGGCCACCGTCGCGATCGTTCCAGTAGGAGCCACAGTCGTTTGGGCGGCATTGCGAATGCCGTGCTGCTGGATGCCCTCGACGATCTCGTTCCACTTGATCGCCGGCCGGCTCCAGTCGCGGGTGTACGGCTCGAGCGGCGTGGGTGGCGTCCACTTCAGGTTCTTGGGATCGTAAATGCTGCCCTCGATCGCCAGGAACGGGCCGCGCTCTTTGGCCAGGCTGATCGACGTCTTCATGCAGTGATAGCGCACGAACTCCGTGATCTGCGCCGAGAACTCTTGTCCCTCCGGGCTGCCGTAGCGAATGCCCAAATGGTACATCATGTCGCCCAGGCCCATGATGCCCAGCCCGATCCGCCGGGCGCGCTCGGCGGCCTCCTTCAACTGCGGCACGGCCGGCACGTATTGATTCGCCGTCACCACGTTATCGAGGAAATGCGTCGAGAGCACGGTCGATTCTTCGAGTTTCGCCCAATCGACTTCGGCCCGGCCGTTCACATACTTGACGTGCTGCGCCAGGTTGACCGAGCCGAGGCAACAGTTTTCGTAGCTCCCTAGGTATTGCTCACCACATTGGTGGGCGACGATCCCGTTGGCGATCACACTGTGTGTCTGGGGTTCCGTCAGATCGTAGACATCGGCCTGGCCCGCAGATTCGATCGACACCACCGTCGACTCGAAGGACTCTGCGTTGGAGCGGCGCGCCTTGCTCGTAATAAACGAGCTCACTTTGCGCTGCTTGTCATCTTCGATAAAACCGACGACCTCGACGAATCTGTCTCGATTGACCTTGTCAATGATCAGCTCGTAATCGGCGTGAGTAAAGTAGTTCTTGTATCCCCCTTTGCCGTCGGGCAGGCGGCGAGTACCCGCAGCGCGGCGAAAGTGAATTCGGCTGACAATGCCCAGATTCAAGAGCAGGAGTTGGACGTCTCCGAGCAGCGCGCGCGATGAACTCGCCAGGCGGACGCTGCACGACTTCTTGTGCGAAGATACATTCACGGCGCCATCGGCCGTGAACAGCCCTTGCAGAAAGCCAATGACGGCTTCGCGCGGCGCGCGCCAGATAGATTCCGGGACACGTTTCTCGTAAGCCGGCGCCGGCAGCACGCCCAGGGTACTGAAGAACTCGTAAGGCAACCGGCCGTACGTGAGTTGAGAAACCGATCTCCGATCGTGCAGGTGACCTTCACCAAACCACTGCCGCATGGCGCCGTACACGATTTCGCGAGCCTCCATGTTATTCGCGGCGAAGACCATTCCGAGCGGTGAATTGCTTTCCGGACTAAGCCAGCCATCGCCTACCAGCCAGCCTACTACCAGCCCGAGATCATGTGACCACTGAGCAGGCAGATCGGCGTAGAGCGCTGCAAAATCGCGTCGTGTCACCAGCGCACCAGACGCGCGATCACCGCCTCGCCCCATCACCGTCATCAATTCCTGAACACGCTCAACGTTGGGTAAGCCGTAATCTGTGCTCCACGCGCCCTCACCCGACTGTAACAGCAGGCGATCGCCTGGTTTCAAGTCTTGCAGCTCCACGTAACCCTGGCCAGACGTTAAGAACTTGTGATCGGGCGTCGCCGTGACGACGTAGCCATGTTTCGTTACGAGCCTCATGACCGGCACGTTCGTGCAAGTCTTCCACGCCGGTAGGGACGATCGGAAAGCGACGCCGAAATTCGATTGCACGGGTAACCCTCGCCCTCCATACGGAGCGCGGCCGTCCGTCGCCGCCAGAAACGCCGTGCCACTCTCAGCCATCTCTTGTACGGGGATCAGGCCCATATTCGTCGCAATGCGTGTCGAGCCGACAAAGCACGGGTTCGTCGCCTCGAGTTGATATAAATGCGGCACCGGATTGGTGCGGTTGGCCGCGTCGAGGAACAGCACGCCCGGCTCGCCGTTGTGATGCGCCTGCGTGACGATTTTGTCGAACAGTTCTCTCGCGCGTACGCGCTTGTGCACTTTGATCGGGATGCCTGCCTTCTCTGCTTGTTCTAATGTGCCATTGAAGCCGTGATACTCGGGCGACTTCACGTCCGGGAA
>JBOGUH010000103.1:0-5232 GCA_050695975.1 Anaerolineae bacterium | reverse complement strand
GGCGAGTGCACGGGTGTCGTGACCATCAGCGCCGTATTGCACTGCTTGAGGGAGGGGGCAGCCCAACGCTCATTTAGCGTAGTCGACCGCTCGCGTCTCGCGCATGACCGTTACCTTGATCTGGCCAGGATACTGCATCGTCTCTTCGATCCTGCGGGCGATATTCTTGCTCAATTGTAGCGCCGCCAGATCGTCCACGTCTTCCGGCCGCACCACGATGCGCACCTCGCGCCCGGCCTGGATGGCGTACGATTGCGCTACACCCTCAAACGAGTTAGCGATATCTTCCAGGTCCTTCACGCGCTTGAGGTATAACTCGATCGACTCGCGGCGCGCGCCCGGCCGCGAGCCGGATACGGCATCGGCGGCCTCGACGATCACGGCTTCGATCGACTCCGCTTCGACTTCGTGATGGTGGCTGGCGATGCAGTTCACCACCCGCGGGTCAACTCCGTAACGCTTGGCGAAGTCCGCGCCCAGCAGCGCGTGCGAACCTTCCATCTCGTGATCCATCGCTTTGCCCAGGTCGTGCAGCAGACCGCCCGCCTTGGCGATCTTCACGTCGGCGCCCAACTCGGCCGCGATGATCCCGGCCAGCCGCGCCGTCTCGATCGCATGCGAATGCTGGTTCTGACCATACGAGGTGCGAAACTTCAAGCGACCCAACATCCGCTGGATTTCAGGGTGCAGTCCCGGCACGCCAGCTTCGATCGTCGCGCGCTCGCCCTCTTCCTTGATGACGCGATTCACTTCAGCCTGCGCATCTTCGACCAGCTTCTCGATGCGCGCGGGGTGGATGCGTCCGTCCTGGATCAAGGTGGTCAGCGCGACGCGCGCCACCTCGCGCCGCACCGGGTCGAACGACGACAGCGTGACGGCTTCCGGTGTGTCGTCCACCACGATATCCACACCCGTCGCCTTCTCGATCGCGCGGATGTTGCGTCCGTTGCGACCGATGATGCGGCCCTTCATCTCGTCACTGGGCAGCGGCACCACGCTGACGGCGACGTCGCTGCCTGCCTCGCTGGCGATGCGCTGGACGGCCAGCGTCACGATTTCGCGAGCACGCTTGTCGGCCTCTTCCTTCACCTCCGCTTCCACCTGGCGGATCACCCGCGCCATGTCGTCGCGCGACGTCTTTTCGACTGCCGCCAGCAGCTCCGCGCGGGCGTCTTCCACGCTCATCTGCGCGATGCGCGACAGCTCCGCCATGCGCTGCTGCTCGATCTTGGCCAGGTCGTTCGCCTGCTTATCGAGCTGGCTCTGGCGTTGGCTGAGCTTGCGATCGCGCTGGTCGACTTTCTCCAGCTTCTCGTCGAGCTGTTCGCGCTTGCGGCTGAGCCGCTCTTCCTCGCGCTGAAACTCGGCGCGGCGTCGGGCAGCCTCCTTTTCGGCTTCGTCGCGGACGCGAATCGCTTCGTCGCGCGCCCGCAATTCCTCTTCCTTGGCTTTGGCCTGCGCCTCTTCCAGCACGCGCTGCGCTTCGGTGTAAGCCTGTGCGCCGCGTCTTTGCAGCTGGTAACGCAAGATAAAGTAACCGATCGCCACGCCGACAAGCAGGCCGGCGATCACGCCTATAACCGTTTCCATGGTCTAATCCTCACTGGTCATATCGAATGTCTCATAGCGTAGCCCGCATCCTCGAAGCCCCCCGAAGCGGAGCGAGCGTGGCTGTGCGGGGCAGGCGGCATGCGGATGCCGCCCTACTTTTCAGCCCTATCTTGAGCGCGGACTTCTTCCCAGGCCCGGTTCACGGCCTCCAGAGCAACTTCGTAACTGAACCCGCGCCGCACCAGGTACGTCCCCAGCTTCTGCTTGAACTCGCGCGCGTCCAACGCGGCCAGCCGGCGCGCCTTCGGCAGCGCCGCCTGCAGCGCCGCAGTGTCCTCGTCATGCGCCGTGGCCTGAAGCACCTCGGCGATGGTCTCAGCGGCGACGCCTTTCTGCCGCAGTTCGACTTCCAGCGCACGCGCCGAGCGGGGGCTAAATTGGCCGCGATTGTCCAGCCAGTATTGAGTGAACGCGCGATCGTCGACCAAATCGGCGCGCTTCAGGCGATCGATCACGGCTTGTATGGCGTCGGGCGCGAACCGGGCATCCTTCAGATTGCGCCGCACTTCGGCTTCGCTGCGCGGCCGGAAGCTCAAGAAATGCAGCGCGCGCTCGTGCGCCTTCTCGACTGTGTCCCGATCGCGCAGCCGCGCGATGTCTTCATCGCTCAAGACCTGACCGCGCCTCAGCCGCATCGCTTCGATCGCCGCCAGGCCGAAGGCGAACTTGCCGTCGAGATAGACGTTGACGCGATCCTTATTCTTCTGCTGCGCGACGAGCGCGGTGATCGTGCCGGCCATGTAAACGCCCAGAATTCCTTCAGTTCCCTGAGTTCTTGCGAAGCACAAGAAGGAACTCGCCCGATAAAACACGCGAGCCGTGGCATCCGCGCCACAGCTCGCGATGGGGCTGACAACCCGTCGATTGAATTCAACAGAGATACACGAAAGCGCCGGCGACCTTGACGATCACCGATTGATCCACTTCGTACCAGGTAAGCGAACCCTAACCCCCATACGGGGGCAGGCGGGCGTTCCAGAGTCAGCCCTTAACCGTCCAGGCTGAACCGGTCATCGACAGAATCGATTCGCCCGGCTGGGGAGCGCTTTACGCTCCGACGCGTCCTCTGCTCTGAAGCGAGGCACTTCTACTCTGGCCGGCACGCCCTCACGCCGAGGGCCGGCCGTGTATCTGCAATCGATCGACGGATCGCCCTCTCCCCTTGACGACTTCGCTGTGGCGATCCAGTTTCTTCGGCGATCAATGATGCGCCGAATAATAAAACCCTTACTCGTCGTCTTCGGTTTCTTCCGCCGCGCTGTCGCTCGCAGCGCTGCCGCTGCTGCCCAGCCGCGTCATTTGCGCCGCCTGTGCAGCGTGCTCGCGGATGTCTTTCTCGATCTGCGCGGCGATGCTCGGATTCTGATTCAGGAACTCTTTGGCCTTCTCGCGGCCCTGCCCCAGCTTGGTGTCGCCAAACGCAAAAAACGCTCCACGCTTGGTGACGATCTCCAGGTCGGCGCCGATGTCCAAGATGTCGCCGGCCTTGCTGATGCCTTCATTGTACATGATGTCGAACTCGGCTTCGCGGAACGGCGGGGCGACTTTGTTCTTGGTCACGCGCACGCGGACGCGGCTGCCCGCCGCCTCGCCCTCGGCCTTGATCGTCTGGATACGGCGCACATCCAGCCGCACGCTGGCGTAGAACTTGAGCGCGTTGCCGCCGGTCGTCGTTTCGGGGTTGCCGAACATGACGCCGATCTTCATGCGCAGTTGGTTGGTGAAGATCATGGCCGTGTTGCTGGCTTTGATCGCGCCGGACAGCTTGCGCATCGCTTGCGACATCAAGCGCGCCTGCAGGCCCATGTGGCTGTCGCCCATCTCACCTTCGATCTCGGCGCGCGGAACCAGCGCCGCCACCGAATCGATCACCACCACGTCGACCGCGTTGGAACGGATCAACTGTTCCGCAATCTCCAGCGCCTGCTCGCCGGTGTCCGGCTGCGAGATGTACAGGTTGTCGATGTCCACGCCGCAGCGGGCCGCGTAACTCGGGTCGAGCGCGTGCTCCATGTCGATGTAGGCGCACGTTCCGCCCATGCGCTGCGCCTCGGCCACCAGGTGTTGGCAGATCGTCGTCTTGCCGGATGCTTCGGGGCCGTAGATCTCGGTGATGCGGCCGCGCGGGACGCCGCCGACACCCAACGCCAGATCGAGCGCCAGCGAGCCGGTCGGGATCGATTCCACCTCTAAATGAGTCGCCTCGCCCAGCCGCATGATGGTGCCTTCACCGTACTTCTTGGTGAGCGTCGCCAGCGCCGTCTCAAGCGCTTTTACTTTGCCATCGGATGGCATTCCGTCTCTCCTGCTTCCTGGCTCTGGCCGAGTCCGTGACTCGGCAACTAAACGGCGGGTTGGTGCGAAGCCTCCCCGTGGGATGGACTCGCCGCGAGCGATAGAATTCTGAATCATCGCAGAACGCCAGTAAGTTTACAGCAGTCGTAACCATAACGCAAGTCGGAGAACGTGACGGAGTATCACGCAGACTGGCGGTCGCTTTTCCCGGCGGCCAAACACGACAGCGCACATGCGGCGCCCTGCTCCCGTTCGCTTCATCCTGAATTCGTTGTCGTGTTACTGCTCAACCCGGTAGAGCTCGTGCGACCCAGCCTCGACGTGGTTGACCAGCTGAACGAACCACACCTGGAATTCGGGCCGGCGGAACAACATGCGGCGCTGATTCTCCCACTCCGACAGGCCATCGGTTTCGATCTCGATCACGGCCTGGAACATTGGCCCGCTCACGTCGGTCATGATGCGCGGATTCCGGCCCACGCCGCAATCGACCATCAGCGCGCCGTAACGCTGAAGCAGCGTCACCGCCGGGCGAATCTGCCACTTGCGCGCGCGGTAGGTCTGCCGCACGACGACAACGCCCGGGCGCGACCAATCCTCGCAGGTCCCCTCGATCATATAAAACTCGTGCCGCCCGCCTTCGACGATCAATTGAAATTCCTTGAACCAATCGGCGAAGTTCGGATGGTTGAGTAGCAGTGCGCGCCTCGATTCCCAATCGCCCATATTCGGGATCATGATTTCTTCGACGAGTGTATACATCGGGCCGGAAACGTCGGTGAGCAGGTGGTAATGTATGGCGGTTGCCATTTCGGGCGGCGCCAGCGCCGGCAGGCGGCCAAACAGCGCGACGGTTTGATCGATCTTGCCAAACTTGGCTTGATAGACCGTTCGAACCTGGATCATCGTTTCTCTCCAAAAAAACGTGCTGCATCGACGCGCTCATTATACTCGGATCGTGGGCCGGCGAAAGATAAGTCGACGCTGCCGCTCGAATGCGCGCCGGTGGACCGGCCAGGCAGTTTGGGTTTACACCTTTGGCTGTTTCCGCCAACGCGAGATGACGATGTTACCGAGCACGCGCACTCTCGCGCCCTCGCCGGCGCTGGCCATCAGCCGGCGCACTCTCGTCAGCACCGCTTTCCGCAGCCGCGTATATGTCCACTTCTCGGCAATGTAAGCTTTCATCTCGTCGGGCGTGTCGCCAATACCAGGCGAAGTCGAATACGCCTTCGCGCTCACGGGCGAACAACTCTTCGCGCTCGATCTGCGCCAGCGATGCGTTGGCGGCCAAGTCATCAGGATCAGCCGCCGGTTGGTCCAACC
>JBOGUH010000102.1:0-9901 GCA_050695975.1 Anaerolineae bacterium | reverse complement strand
GTAACATGGACGGCGACTTGAGCACTAACGGTCACTCAGCGTGCCCCTATGCCTGATCGGGACAGCGGTCATTCGATAAAAGGTGTTGCCTCACCGACGCTGCATCGGCTGATCCTCTTCACGGAGCGGTTGTCACGGCTGAGTCGGACCGGACAGATCGTCGTCGTACTCGCTTACACGGCGATCGTCGTCTTGATCTGGGGTTTCGCGCTCGACTCCATCGCAGCTGGCTTCAACCTAGCCCTGATCAATCTCTTCTTTACTCTGGTCGATTGGCTGAGCCTGGCGGAATTGCCCCGCCGGCGCCGATCGTTCGGGTCGGTCGCGTCGGGCGTGGTGCTGTTTGGAGGGTTGCGCTGCGGGCTCACGGTCGGCATGGCGCTGCTGTCGTCTAGCCCGATCGCCGCCTCGACGCTGCTGCTCGTCGGCCATCTGGCGCTCACCGGGTATGTGCTGGACAGCATGTGGGGCGAACCCTTCCGCGTCGGCGTGACTCACATCACCTATCGCTCGCTCAAGCTCGACGCGGCGCCCCCCATGTGCATCCTGCACCTGACCGACTTTCACATCGAGCGGCTGACGCGCCGCGAAGAGAAAGTCTTGGCGCTGATCGACGAGCTGCGCCCCGACCTGATCGTCTACACTGGCGATCTGCTGTCCTTCTCGTACGTCGACGATCCAATCGCGCAATCGGAATGTCGCGCGCTGATGGCGCAGCTGCGCGCGCCGCTGGGCGTGTTCGTCGTGCCCGGCACGCCCCTGGTAGACACGGATTTAGTGCTCGAGCGCGTGCTGGGCGGGCTGGACAACATCCAGCTGCTGCGCGATGGTATCCTCTCGCTGCACGACTACCCGGGGCTGACGTTGATCGGTTTGAGCTGCACACACGACTCGGCGATCGACGGGTCACGTCTCGAACGACTGGTGGCCGGGCTGCCCGCAGGCGGTTATAAGATCTTGTTGTACCACACGCCTGACCTGATGCCCGAAGCCGCGCGTTTGGGCATCGACCTGGTGCTGTGCGGCCACACCCACGGTGGGCAGATTCGTTTGCCGTTGTTCGGAGCGCTGTTCACCAGTTCAATCTATTGGAAGCGTTACGAAATGGGCGAGTACCGCGAAGGGAACACGACGATGTACGTCTCGCGCGGCATCGGCATGGAAGGCAAAGGCGTGCCGCGCATGCGGTTCCTGTGCGAGCCGGAGATCGAACTGATCGAACTGCGGGGCACGCGCACAGCTGAGGCTCCGCTGCGCGAGAAAACGCCGTCGCGTGGCCCGGCAACATCGGACGCGCCTGCCGTCAAGCCGGTCTTGATTCTGCTCCCGCTCAGCGCAACGGAGGATCGCCGATGATCGATTCACGCCCGGACGAAGACTTGCTCGTCGAATCGCGTGAGCTCGTCCTGATCAGCGCGGATCGCTCGACCGGCGATCCCCAAGAAACCACGCTGCGCTTCGCGTACGAGGACGGTGTCGTTTACCTGCTGGCCACGGCCAGCAAAGCCACCGACTGGTATCGCAACCTCGAGAAGGATCGCGGCGTGGTCGTGAGGGTGAAGCGGCGTGGCTTCCGCGGCCGCGCCAAGTTGTACGACGCGAAACAGCGCTCAAAGATGGCCAGGCAGATCGCTGCGCTGTTCAGGAAAAAGTACGGCGCAGGCGTGTTACAGGGGACCGATCCGGACGGCTGGCTGCCGGTGACCATCGACATCCAGTTCTAATGCATCCAGATTTTAGTGAAATGGCTCTACCGACTTTGGCAGGAAAATGAGCCGGGTCCGTGACTCGGCAGGGGGGCGGCGAGTCAGTGCGAAGCCTCCCCGTGGGATGGACTCGCCGCGAGCAACCGGCGCTTAACTCCCGTCGACCGACACAGCCGCCAGGATCGACTCCGCCAGGCTGCGCAGCGCCGCCGCCGCCGGTGAATCAGGATCCTTCAATACCAGTGGCAGGCCAGTTTCGACGGACTGGTAAGCCGAGTCGGCCGCTGCATCGACGATATGAAGCGATTCGTCGCCAATGGCTGCCCGTATCGTGTGCAGGGCCGCCTGCGCATCCAGGCCCGATCGATTGGCCCACACCAGCCGCAGCCGCGAGCGGTTCACACCCAGCTCGGTGAGCGCCAGCAGCATGCGCTGGGCTTGCAGCACGGCGGCGCGATCCGAATCGATCGCCAGGACCACCAGGTCACATTTCGCCAGCAGCGCGCGCGGAATTTCGCCCAGGCCGCCACCCATGTCGAGCACACACATGTCGCACAAATCGAGCAGGCGCGCCACGATCGCAACCGTTTGGTCAAGCGAAAATGTTCCGTTGGACGACGACAGGACGCGCAGCCCACTGCTGTGTGTGACGAGCGCGCGCGCCACCACATCCCGATCGATCGCTTCAGTGTCGCGCGAGAGCAGGTCGGCCAGGCCGGGCGCCACGCTCAGACCGAGGTGAATCGCCGCCGTGCCGCTCGCGTCGAAGTCGGCCAGGATGGTGCGGCGGGAGGCTGCCATCGTCGTCGCCACGTTCACCGCAATGGTCGTGGTCCCGACGCCACCCTTCACGCCGATCATCCCCACGGCGCGCCCGCCGGACTGTCGCGATCGCCGTTCCTGCACACGCTCGATCACCGAGTGAATGTGCGCGGCGAGATCGTCGGGATGAACCGGCTTGGTCACGTAATCGTCCGCGCCGACGCGATAACCTTCCACCTGGCTTGCCATCTGCGCTTTGGCGGTGAGCATGACGATGGGGATGTCGTCCAGGCGCGACTCGGATTTGATGCGCCGGCAAACTTCGTAGCCGTCCATATGCGGCATCATCAGATCGAGCAGCACCAAGTCGGGACGGTCGACTTCAAGCATCATCAATGCCTCGGAGCCGCCGCCCGCCTTGGCTACGGAGTAGCCACGGCGCTCGAGCGTCAATCCGATCAGGGTCAGCGCATCAGGATCGTCGTCGACAATGAGAATACGCTCGTTCACGCTTGCCTCCGGCGCTCAACGCTGCGCGTTTTGGTCTCAATCCCCGCCACGTCGTACGCCGCCTGATCTATAGTTTAGCCCACAAGGCTTAAATTGCAACAGGCCGGACATCAATGTGTGCATGCAAATGCTATCAGGTAGAACCTGTTTTGCCTCAGCGGGAGCACCCCCGCTGCGCGAGGACAGGCTGCACCGCACGTGTTGCACCGCGGCAGGAGCGTGTCAGCAGTGCAACTGCTGACAAACTTTGCGTGCACACCCATCAGTCCTGGTCGGCCAGCAGTCCCGTCTTCACCAGCCATTTGTAAAGCTCATGCACCTGACCGCGTGCGGCCGGGTCGAAGTGCGGCGGCGTGGTGGTCGAGAGATTTACCCAAAAAGTGCGCAGGCCCAGCCGGGCAGCCGGTTGGATGTCATTGAGGAAATCGTCGCCGATCATCAGACACTCGCCGGGCGCGCACTGGATGCAATCGACGATCTCCTGGTAATACTCCAGGCTGGGCTTGGCGGCGTGCATGTTCTCTGAAGTGGTCACCAGCGCGAATTCGAGATCAGACACGCCGGCCCACTCCAACCGCTGAGCGATCGCGACCTGCGGAAAGATCGGATTGGTGGCGACGACTACATCCAGCCCGGCATCCATCGTCGCCTGGATCGTTTCGCGCGCGCCCGGCCGCGGGCGAACCAGGCTGCGCAGGCTGCGGTACGACGTCGCGTAAAAGGCCTGCACGATGGGCAGCAGGTCGTCACGCAGCGCGCCGATGCGCGGGTAAAAGTTCAAGTCGAAGACTTGCTGATTGGTGAGGTGCGGGTCGGTATTGCGGAGCATGACCTGCAACGCGGCTATCCAGCTCTTCACGAAGCGGTCCGGCGCCACCCGATGCGCCACGTGCGGCGCGAATCGCCGCAGAAAGTGCGTGATGAACACATCCATGTCATTGTCGATGAGCGTCCCGTCCAGATCAAACAATACGGCGCGGAGTTGCATAGGCGTCACTCCTCGCCGAAGACGGACGCGACCGGCGCGTCGAGGTGGCACTGCCCGCAGCCGACGTACGGCCGCTCGACCCGGCTGCCACTGCGGGCGCACGCCGCGGTGACCTCCATGCGGCGGCCGAATCCCAGGAAGCCCTTGACCACGCGGGCTTGCAGCCGCAGGTGTGAGCAGCCATTCGCGCGCAGGATGCCGGGCACCGGACAGTCGCGACACAGATCAGGGGACCACGAACCGGATGAGGGAGACTGTTCGACGAGTCGACACTCTTGCGCCGATCGACCGCGGTGAAAGTCTTGATAGTAGTAACGACATTCCTGACCAAACGGAGTGCGCATGGAGCGGATTATACTCATAATTACACGCGCGTGACGTATTCGCCCGTGCGCGTGTCGATTCGGATCGTGTCGCCTTCCTTCACAAACAACGGCACCATCACGCGGAACCCGGTCTCCACCGTCACCGACTTGGTGGCGCCGGTGGCCGTATCCCCTTTGACGCCCATTGCGGCCGACGTCACCTTCAGATCGACCGCCGTGGGCAGTTCCACGCCGAGCGGCTCGCCCGCATACTCTTGCACGATGATCGACATGTTGTCTGTCATGTAGTCCACCGCGTCGCCGAGCGTCTCGGCATTCATGACGATCTGCTCGAACGTTTCGGCGTCCATAAAGTGATACAGATTGCCGTCATGGTAAAGATACTGCATCTGGCGGCTCTCGATGCGGATATCCTGGACGCGTTCGCCGGACTGAAACGTCTTCTCCATCGTCGCGCTGGTGCGCAGGTTGCGGATCTTGGTGCGGATCGTCGCGTTGCCCCGCCCAGGTTTGTTATGCGAATATTCGAGGACGCGGTACAGCTGGTCGTCCAGAATGAATGTGGTTCCCCGGCGCAGATCGTTTACGTCAATCATGGCCTCATCCACTCCCTCACCGCACGCGCGATCTCCAGGCTGCTGCCTTTCCGCACGGTGCAGGCCGGCAGCGATTGCAGAAACATCTGGCCGTAGGGCTTGGTGATCACACGCCGATCGAATATCGCCACCACGCCGCGATCCGACTGGGTCCGAATCAGCCGGCCGAATCCCTGGCGGAACTTGAGCACGGCATCGGGCACGGCATAGTCCACGAATGACTGCTCGAAGGTTTCACTGCGCGCTGCGAAAATCGGATCGGTCGGGACGGCGAACGGCAGCCGCGTGATAGCCAGGCACGACAGCGCTTCGCCCGGCACATCGACGCCTTCCCAGAACGATCGCGTGCCCAGCAGCACGCCGCGCTCGGCGGCCTTGAATCGATCGAGCAGTTGCCGGCGCGACGAGCCGTCGCTTTGTTCGAACAGCGTGATGTCGTGCCGCGCCAGGGCCGGTTGCAAAACGCGCGTCGTCGCGCGCAGCTGCGCGTACGAGGTGAACAGCACCAGCGTGCGGCCGCCCATCGCCGCGCACAACTCGATCAAACCAGTCTCGATCGCCTTCTGGTAACCTGGCGTGTTCGGCTCCGGAACATCCGTCGCCAGGTACAGCAGTGTCGAGGCTTCGTAATCGAACGGCGAGCCGACGGCCAGCGTGTCGACGTCCTGTGCGTTGAGCCGGCTCTGGATGAAGTCGAACGACTGGCCAGCCCGCAGCGTCGCCGAGGTGAGCACGACGCTGTTCTTGGCGCGAAACAGATGCTGCTCGACGAGCGGGCCGACGTGCAGCGGCGCGGCGTGCAGCGACGGCACACCCCGACCATCCCCTCGGCCCGACGCCGTCGGCTGCACTTCGATCCAATAGATGCTGCCCGGCGACGGCTGTGTGACGATCGCGTTCGTGTTCCCGCGCATCTCGTCCAGCGCGCGGCGCACGCCGAGGAAGCGGGCGACCAACTCCTCATAGTCGGGAATCTCGAAGTTCTCCAGATCGCCGAGCGCGCCGTTCACTCGATCAAATGCATCACTCACGGAGTGAAGCTGCACGCTCAAGTTGTCCCAGGCGATCTCGACATTGCTCCAGGCCGGTTGGGTGCGCAGGGCGGGGATCAGGCGCAGGCGCTGGGTGTAGTCGCTCCTGGCATCGATGTGCCGGTTCACGAAATCGCCAATCAGATCGAAGAATTCTCCGGCGTACTGATCGGTTTCCTGGACCGCCTCGGCCACCTGCTCGGCGTAGGCCTGCACCGTCACCGCGATCTCGGCCGGGCATGAGGCCCGCACGCGGCCAACCATATCGTCCAACAGGCCGGGGCCTCGGCTGCGTTGGGTCGGGCTGAGTTCGTCGAGCGTGCGGCGCAGATCGTACCGATTGATCGAGAAGCTCAATTGATCCGTCGTGGCCGCTTCGAGGTGGTGCGCCTCGTCCACGACAAGATATTTGTACGCGGGCAGCGCGCGGTTCTCGACGGCGACGTCCGCCAGCAGCAGCGCGTGGTTGACGATCAGGACGTGCGCGCCTTCGGCCTCCTGGCGCGCGTTGTGGAAAAAGCAGCCGTTCTCGCCCCACGCCGAACAGCGCTCCGCCGTGCAGGTCGGGTTATCAGCGCACAGGCGCGACCACACGCCGCGTTCGGCGGCATTCGGCAGGAACAGCTCGTCGCCGTCGCCGCTGACGGTCGACGGCAGCCACAACAGGACCTTGGCCAGCACGCGCATCTCGTCGGCATTGACGGGACCCGACTGCAGCAGGGTCGCCAGCCGCGCGGGACACACATAGTGCGAGCGCCCCTTCAGCACGGCGGCGCGGAACTCGGACGAGAGCGCCTTTTGCAAATCGGGCACGTCCTTAAAAGCCAGCTGCTCTTGTAAATTGATGGTGTTGGTCGAGATCACTACCCGCTCGCCGTTCTTGAGCGCCCAGTGGATAGCGGGCAGCAGGTAAGCCACGCTCTTGCCAACTCCGGTGCCGGCTTCCACCATCAGGTGCTGGCCGCCGTTGAATGCCTCGCAGACTGCCCTGAGCATCCGCACCTGCTGCGGCCGATGTTCGAAATGCTCGATCGTCTGCTCGAACGCCCCGCCCTGCTCCAGCGTGGCGGCGATCGCGCGGGTATCGATCGGCTCGATTTCAGGATTGGGCCGCAGGGGCCTGGCGCGGGCCGACCGGGCGAACAGCGGCCCTTCGACTCCGCTCAGGGCAGGCTGCGCCAGCAGTCCGGGAACCGGCACATCCGATTTCGACGTGCGCCGCTTCTGCTGCATCTGTTTGGCGGCGATCTGCGCTCCGATGCTGCCCCCGCTGAACGCGCCGCGCGCGGTCGCGCGAGACGCATCCTCGAAGAACGATCGCGCCGGCCACTCGATCTGCGCCGAGAGCCTGAGGATCTCTTGCAGCGTTTTCAGCGGGATGTTGCGCGCGCGCTCGGCGAGTTTGACGTACAGCGCGTGCGTCACCTTCGCGTCGTCGAGCGCGCGATGCGTCGCCGGCAAATCGATGGCGAGTTCTTTGGCGAGCGCAGCCAGCCCGTATCGCCCGGCGAGCGGCACCAGGATGCCGGCCAGTTCGAAGGTGTCCAAGAACTCATTACGGGTGAAAACACGTTGCTTGTTGAGGAAGCCCAGATCAAAGGCGACACTGTGCCCGATGATCGGCAGATCGCGCACGAACGCTGCCAATCTCGGCAGCACGTCGAACAGCGATGGCGCGGCGTCCGCTTCGCGTTGCGTGATACCGGTCAGTTCGATGATCTTGTGCGGGATGGGTCGGCCGGGGTTGATCAGCGACGAGAACGTCTCGAGCACTTCGTCGTCGCGAAACTTCACCGCGCCGATCTCGAGGATCGCGTCGCGGTTCGGATCGAGGCCGGTCGTTTCCAGGTCGAGGCTGACGGCGATGCGCGGCAAGGAAGAGGCGTCCGATCTAGGCGCCGGGCTTGTAACCACGCGCGTCGTGCGCAGGTGTTGCCGGCGCGAGGGGATTATACCACGGAGGTTTCGTCTCGAGGCGTGGTTGCCGTCACGTCCGCTGTGTCGGATCCTCTATCGGCAGCCCCTCGGCCTGAGCAGCGGAGAGAAGATCGTTGTCTGCGGCCACAAAGGTGAGAGGGGAGTGACCCTGCTCCATCAAGATGCGGTTGGCTAGAAGCGCGCTCGCCAATTGGACAGCGTCGTAGCCGCGCCGACGATGCTTTTGGGTAAGTTCAACAGCCTGATCAATCACATCGCGCTCAATACGGAAGAGTAGAAACTGTTCGGCGCATTCTTGCAGGAAGCGACTGAGGGCGCGATCCCGACCTTCCAGGCTGAGGCCGCGTGGTGCGCGTTGCTTGGCGGCCAGCGCTGCGGCAACTTCGACCAACGTGAGCTCAGCCAGAACAATCGCGTACCAGCAGCAACCTCGGTGATAGTCAGAATATGTTCGCTGCCAGGCTCAGTCGCGTAGCGTTTAACCAGAGCGTTGGCATCGAGGAAATAGTCAGCCAACGGTACGCTCTCGCTGGGTACGGATCATCTCACTCAAAAGCGGGCCGCCAGCTCGATCCAACGACTGGCGCACTTCTTCTAAAGAGACGCCGGGAATGATCCGCTTCTGCAAAGCCGGACTGAGGGGGTGCAGCACTCCCGCAGCCTGTAGTATGTTGCGGGTGTCTGGAGGAGATGCAGGAGAGGTTTGCTGGAGCGCCTGCTCCAGAATGTCGCGCAAGAGGGCTTCAGGCGTAACGCCCGTCTTCTTGGCCCAGCGTTGCAGGGAATCGTAGGTTTTAGGTGGCAGATCTAACGTAAGAGTATAAGTATTCATCGCTGCGTCTCCAGTGTCAGCACAGGGGTACGGCACAAGCCCGCCCCGGCCAATAGAATGTCTAATGGCATTCTAGCATGGGGGCAAAAGCTGGTCAATCGAGGTCTCGAGCACGTCGTCGCCGCGAAACTTGACCGCGCCGATCTCGAGGATCGCGTCGCGGTTCGGATCGAGGTCGGTCGTTTCCAGGTCCAGGCTGACGGCGATGCGCGGCAAACAGGGGAGTCCTTTCTAGGCGCTGAGTTGTCCAGCGCGAACGGGATTATACCACGAGAAATTCGCAGCATCAGCCGCGCCAGGCTTCCTGTTTCAAAATGCGCTCTGGCAGCCTCAAAACTCTAAGCCTTGCGCCCGTTTTGCTTTACAATGATTTTGACTTGTGGTATAGTTTGCGCGGCATACCGCCCGGTGAACCGCTCACGCACCCATTTGACCTGCGGATCGAGCCGGGCCCATCACAAGGAGCCTCACCTTATGGCCAAGTCACGCACCGATCAGATGGTCGAGCGCTTGCGAGACTTGCAAGGAAGCACACCCGACATCGAAGCCTCTGCCATCGTTTCGGTGGACGGCCTGATCATGGCCTCCTCGCTGCCGGCCGGCGTCGAAGAAGATCGGGTGTCCGCAATGTCTGCCGCTATGCTCTCGCTGGGTGAGAGGATTGCATCTGAACTGGGGCGAGGCGTCCTCGATGAGGTGTACATTCACGGCAACAGCGGCTACGTGATCCTGATGTCGGTCGGCCAGGACGCGGTGCTGACTGTGTTGGCCCGCGCTCGAGCCAAGCTGGGCCTGATCTTCCTCGACATGAAACGCGCCGCCGAAGACCTGGCCAAACTCGTTTAGTTCTAGTGCAACCGATTGGTGCCATAAAGGAGCGCGATGCCTGGCAGGTGTCGCAACGAATCGGAAGACGGATGTGAATGGTGGGGAGAGTCGCCCTCGGGTGACCCTCCCCACCGATAGACGTTCGTTTTGCGATTGGGTGCGACACTCTGCCCGGCATCGCGCTCCTTCACTCTGGCGCCGGTCGCCGGCCGCTGCGCTACACCAGCTTAGCCAGGTCTTCGGCGGCGCGCTTCATATCCAGGAAGATCAGCCCGAGCTTGGCTTTAGCGCGGGCCAGCACGGTCAACACCGCGTCCTGGCCGACCGACATCAGGATCACGTAGCCGCTGTTGCCGTGAATGTACACCTCATCCAGGACACCCC
>JBOGUH010000101.1:0-2516 GCA_050695975.1 Anaerolineae bacterium | reverse complement strand
GGTGTCTGGTAGGTCGGATCGACCGCGCGAAACAACTGCAACTCGATGCGAGCGACATACGCGGTCAAGAAGGCCAGGTTGACCAGAATCGCGTCGGTGACCAGCATCACGATGATGATCCAACGTGGGTAACGGCGCGGCATCAGGCTGAGCCTCCGTGCTCGAGGTTCAACGCCCGCCGATACGATTCAACTGTCGCCCTCGCCGTCGCCTCCCAGGTGAAGCGTCGGGCCTGCTCGATCCCGCGCTGCGAGAGTTTGCCGCGCAGCGACGCGTCGTCCCATACGCGCCGCATCGCCTGCGCCAATCCCGACACATCCTGCGGCCCGACCGTCAACCCGGCGTCGCCCACCGCTTCCGGCAGCGAGGCCGCGTTCGATGCGATCACCGGCGCGCCGCAGGCCATCGCTTCTAGCGGCGGGATGCCGAAGCCTTCGTATGTCGAGGGATACACGAACGCGGTCGCCGCGTTGTACCACAGCGGCAGGTCTTCGCTCAGCGCGTAGCCGGCGAACGTCACGCGATCGTCCAACCCGAGCGATTTTACTTTGGCGAATAGATCATCGACCAGCCAGCCCTTCCCGCCGACGAGGATCAGGCGGGCATGGGGATGCCCGCCTACGTCGCGATTGGTGAATAGCGCAAACGCCTCGATCAACCGACCCAGATTCTTGCGTGGTTCGAGCGTGCCCAGGTGCAAGAAGAACCGCTCGGGCAGATCGTGCTTGCGCTGAAAGGCTTCGACCGCCTCGCGCGGCAGCGGCTGGAAGCGCGGATCGATGCCCGGATAGGCGACGTCGATCCGATCGAGCGGCACGCCGTACAGGCGGTGCACGTCGCGGCGCGTGTGATCGGAGATAGCGATCACGCGCCGCGCGCGCCGGGCGGATTGCCGCGCGACCGCTCGCAAATACACCTGGTTCGGGCCGCGAAAATATTCGGGGAACAGGGCGAAACTCAAATCGTAAACCGTGACCACCGTCGGATGCCTGGACAGCAGTGGCGCGACGAACGCCGTCGCGTGCAGCAGATCGGGCCGGTCGCGGCGCAGCGCCACAGGTTGCGCCAGCTGCTCCCAGGCGATGCGCGCGAGCGGTCGCGCCGTCGACCAGCGCGCCGGACAGAGGCGCGCGTCGATCGGCGGCTGCGCGTTGGTGTAGACCGTGTAGCGCAAGCCCGAATCGACGCGAGCCAGATGTTGGAGCAGATGAGCGATGTAGGTGTGGATGCCAGCGCTGCGATAGCCGGTCGCCTCACGCGCAGCGAGCAAGTGCGCGCTGATGGCGACGTGAGGCCGGGTGTCGAGCATAAAGTGATTATACCAAAACTGGAAGATGCAGCACGCACTATGTATTTCGTGTTGCGTGTTGCGTGGGTCGGTCGGGCGCAGCAAGCACGGCGCGATAGACAGCAGCCGTAGCGGCAGCGACTTGCTTCTGAGTGAAATGCTGAAGAACCCGCGCGCGGCCGCGTGCGGCCAGATCGCGGCGCAGGTTCGCATCGCACATCAGCCGATCGATAGCCGCCCGCAGCGCGTCGCTGTCGCCCTCGGGGAAGATCAACCCGGCCTCGCCGATGACGTGGGTGATCTCGCCGCAGGTCGATCCGATGACTGGCACGCCGCACGCCATCGCTTCGATCAGCGTCCGTCCGAACTGTTCCTTCCAATTGCGTTTTGAGCGCGAGGGTAAGACAAGCGCATCGAGGGTGCGGTACACCTCCGGCAACTGCGCCGAGGGCAGCCACGGCCGGAACGTGACGCGATCGCTGAGGCCCAATTGTTCGGTCAGCGTGAAGAGCGCGTTTTGCATCGGCCCGCTGCCGACGAACTCGGCGCGCCACTGTGGAGCGTCTGCGTGGGACTCGCCGCTCAGCCCGGCCAGCGCGCGCAGCAGCAGGTCGGGGCCTTTCTCCTTGACGAAGCGACCGACATAGCCAATCGTGAAGACGCTCTTCGCACTATCGCGCGCCCGCGGCGAATAGATTTCGGGATCGACGCCGAACTGCGGAATGATTTCAATCGGCCCGCGGAAACCTTTGGCGCGCCACACCTGCGCGCTGTCGTGATTTCCGGCGATACAGACATCGGCGCGGCGCAGCACGGCGCGTTCCATCAGGTTGAACGGGGATGGATAGCGCCGGTTGAGGTTTTGCCAGGCGAAGAACACGGTCTTGGACTTGAGTCGCTGTGCGATACGCAGAAGGTGGAACGTGGCGAAGTTGTACGGCTCTTCGTCGATGTGGATCAAGTCGGGCCGCAGCGTGTCGAGGTGGCGCGCGATGCGTGGGAAGAAGTACAGGTGGTAGTTGCCGTTGAAGGCGATTGGCTCGACGATCAGCCGGTAGCCGTTCACATGCTCGCGTTCGAGCGTGATCGTCCCGCGCTCGTCGCGCCAGGAGGGGGGGACGATCGCGGTAAGGTCGATGTCCGGCAGCGCGGCCAGTTCTTCCAGTTTGCGTTGATAGGCGCCGACCAGGCAGGCTTTGGAGACGAGCGCGACGCGCATACCTTATCC
>JBOGUH010000100.1:0-1599 GCA_050695975.1 Anaerolineae bacterium | reverse complement strand
GCCCAGTAGCGGCGTGGGAGCCGCCACCGCTGACATGTTTTGCGTGCACACCAGACCGGTGTCGTGTTGCTTGCGGTATGTCTTTGTGCTAGAATACCCACCCATCCGACTCAAACCAGATCGATCGATGCGTGGAGGTGTTCATGAACAAGGTCGATATTCTCAAGCGCGCCGACATTTTCTACGACCTGACGCCGGCTCAATACGAGATGCTGGGCGCGATTTGCGACGAGCAGAAAGCCCGGCTGGGCGATCTGATCTTCGAGGAAAATACGCCGGGCGACGAGATGTACATCATCGGGCGAGGATCGGTGGAGGTGCTGGTCGATCCGTCGATCGTGGGTGGGCCGATGACGCGCAAGAGCGGCGGGCCGGTGACGATCGCCACGCTGCGCGAAGGACAGACCTTTGGCGAGGTAGCCCTGGTCGATCAGGGACTGCGCTCGGCCTCGGCGCGCTGCTCTGAAGCGGAGACGACGCTGCTGCGCGTTCCGCGCGACAAGTTCATTGCGCTGTGCGATTCATATCCCGAGCTGGGTTACCACGTGATGCGCAACATGGCTGCCGACCTGGCCTTCAAGATCCGCGGCAGCGACCTGGCCATCCGCGAGCAGCTGCTGTGGCGGCCGCGCCAGAGCACGTAACGCGATTACCTCGTTGGGCCGGGTTTCAGCGGACGGAGGCGTGAGGGCATCCGTCCGTTTGTTTGCTAACGCTCGTTCCGGCAGCAGTTGCACTGCTGCCGCCGCAGTCCAGCCCTTCGACTACGCTCCCCACTCCACCTGCCCCTGCAGGGGGTTCGGTCGGGGACTTCGCAGGGCAGGCTGCGGCGAGAACAAAGTTGGCTGGCAGGTGCGACGCACTTGCCAAGCGCGTCTCACCTAGGAGAGCACACATGCACGCCGAAATCATCGCCACCGGCAGCGAACTGATGCTGGGCGAACAGGTCGATACCAACTCGCCGCACATCGCGCGCAAGTTCCGCGAGATCGGGCTGGAGCTGCGTTACACGACGTTGGTGGGCGACGACGAGGAGCAGGTGGCGGACGCGATCCGCATCGCGCTGTCCCGCTCCGACGTGATCCTGATCGGCGGCGGCCTGGGCCCGACGATGGACGATGTGACTCGGCCCGCCGCGGCGCGCGCAACCGGCCGCGAGTTGATTTTCCGCCAGGACTTGTTGGAGCAAATCGAAGCGCGCTTCCGGGCTTTCGGCCGCACGATGAGCGAGAACAACCGCCGCCAGGCGTACGTGCCGGAGGACGCCCAGCCGATCGAGAATCCGGTTGGCACCGCGCCGGCGTTCATCGTCGAGCACGAAGGGCGGGTGATCATCTGTCTGCCGGGCGTGCCGCGTGAGATGATGCTCCTGCTCGATCGCGCCGTGCTCCCCTACCTGAAGGCGAGGTTCGACCTGCACGACGTGATCCTGGTGCGCACACTGCATACGGTGGGCGAAGGAGAGAGTCGCATCGACGCGGCGATCGCCGATCTGGAACAGTCGGCGAATCCGGCCATCGGATTGTCGGCCAAAGCGGGCCAGGTCGACGTGCGCCTGACGGCCAGGGCCAGCCGCCGCGACGAGGCGCAGTCGATGCT
>JBOGUH010000099.1:0-2549 GCA_050695975.1 Anaerolineae bacterium | reverse complement strand
CCTCTTACGCTTCCGGCAAGTTGACGGGTGTTCTAAAGGAACAGCCCAACGGCTGAGTTCAGCCGTCCGCCGTGACGCGCAAGACTACCTCGCAAGCGAGGCGCCGCTGAAAAGCCTAAACGATGGCGGGCCGGACAAGACTGATGGCAAGGTACGACTACCAAAGTGTACCTCAAAGCGCCTGGATTGTTAGAATGCGGCACGGTAGGCGGTCGCGTGCAACGACTTGAATTCGGTAAGGGGGGAGGCGTACCTGCGAAGCTTGTGATTACCGCCCACGCAGCCGGATGCGCGCCGCGCGGCAGTGTGGACATTCCACGCCGACGAAGTCCCGCCCGCAGGTGCGGCAGATGCGCGGCTCGATCGGCCGATCATCGGTCAGCGACGCGACGATGACAACGACTTCGTGGCCTTCGAAACGATTCAGCCACTCATTCATCTCGTGATCCGACACCGTCCAGCGCCCGTCGACCCTGTGCAAGGTCCCCCGCTTCACCTCGGCATCGACTTCGTACGCGGCGCTCGCCAGGTCCAGCACGGCAGCTTTACGCAGCGACATTCCAATCCTCCTCTTCCTCGACGATCGACTCGGCCAGCCGCATCGATTGGTCTTTCAGCACGCGGAAGCGATCGAAATCGCGGGCGACGACCGTGTTGGGAAATAAGGCCTGCGCCTCGGCCAGCACCTGCTTCTGGCTGTAGCGGCGCGAGATGTGCGTGAGAATCAACTGCCCCACCTGCGCCTCGCGCGCCAGACGCGCGGCCTGCGCCGCGGTCAGGTGATCGTACGCGCGGGCCAGGTCGGCCTCGCCCTCCAGGTACGTCGACTCGATCACCAGCGCATCGGCGCCGCGCACGTGTTCGAGCAGGTCGGACGTGCGCCCGGCGTCGCCCACATGCGCCAGCACCGCGCCGCGAATCTCCGGGCCGAGCACCTGATCGGGTTCGATCGTCCGCCCGTCGGCCAGTCTCACCGCTTCGCCGCCGACCAGCCGTCGCCGTTCGGGGCCGGGCGGCACGCCCAGCGCCTCGGCCCGATCGACCAGGAACGGCCGGCGCGATTTCTCGCGGAACAGGTAGCCGAAACAATCGCCGCCGCGATGCGAGACCGGGAAGGCGCTCAACCCGAATGAGTCGTCTTCCATCAACAAGCCGGGCTTCACCTCGATAAACGACAGCTCCAGCGCAGGCCGCGCCCCGCGCAGCACCACGCGATACACCAGATCCTCGACGCGGTCGAGCGCGCTCCGGCCACCGTAAATCTCCACGCGATCGATCGTCTCCCAGCGCATGAACGTGCTGAGCAGTCCGCCCAGTCCCAGGATGTGATCGAGGTGGCCGTGCGTCAGGAGGATTTTGTCCAGCCGCTTGAAGCCGAGGCCGCTCTTCAACAGCTGGCGCTGCGCGCCTTCGCCGCAGTCGATCATGAAGCGATATTCTTCGTGGAGAACCACATGGGACGACAGGCTCCGCCGGACCGACGGGGCCGCAGCCGATGTGCCGAGAAAGACGATTTCGAACATAGTGGCTTATCGCATATCGCGTATCGCGTATCGCATATTGTGCATCGCTTATCGCAAGTTATGGTGGCTGTCTTTCGTCACTCGTCACTCATCACTCGTCACGTGCCCTTCATTGCGCGCGAGCGACCGCCGTGAATATCAGCACCAGTATGCCCAGACCCAGGTTGACACGCGCCAGGCGGTCCATCCGTTTGCGCAGCGCGGCGGCTTCACGCTCGTTGGACACGCCGCCGGCGGCGAGCATGGCGTTGCGCTGCAGCGCGGGCCGCACGGCGAAGGTCATCACCGCGCCCACGACGATCATCCCGATGATCGAGAGGTGCTTCAGCGCGATCGCCTGCGCCCACACATTGCTGAAGTTCAACAAGCCTGTGTAGTTCTCGTTGGCATTCATCTGCACCACTCCGGTCAGGATCAAAACAACCAGGCTGAGGTTGGCCAGCGGCTTGAAGCGCGCGTCGATCGCATCGACCGCGCGGGCGAAAACGGCGTCGTCGCCCAACGCGCGGCGCAGGCCCGGCCACACCACCAGCGCCATCGTCACCAGCCCGCCGATCCAGACCACCGTCGCGATCAAGTGCAGAAGGAAACTCGCGGCGAGCAGCCAGGGATTGTTCAGAGTCAGCATACAGCCATTATACAATAATGCAGAATGCAGGATCAGTACATCACGAAAGCATCCTGAGCGGAGCGGCACGCTTTTCGCCGCGCAGTCGAAGGACGCGGTTTGCACCGATATTCAGCCTGAATCGCATCCTTCGACTACAGCCCGCGAACAGAGGCGGGCCTCCGCTCAGGATGCTTGCGCCTTTTCGTGAAGTATCCTCGCGGTGGCATCCGCGGCGACGCGGACTGCGAGCATTATTCCGCGTTCAGCATTCAGTCTTTGGGCATTTCTTTTAGCGCTTGGTACGCCGGCCTGAGTCGAGTCACCGGCCAGTCGGGATAGGCGATCGTCCACCAATATTGTTCGTCGTCTTCCGTCCAGAACGGATCGGCAAAACCGATCACCGTCATGATGCCGAT
>JBOGUH010000098.1:0-4847 GCA_050695975.1 Anaerolineae bacterium | reverse complement strand
CGAAGCCAGGCGCTTTCGCCTACGCAGCGATTCGCCACGTTCCTGCACGCGGTTTCGTTCGTGCTGGGGTTCTCGTTCATCTTCATCGTGCTGTTCGGCGGCGCGTTCGCCTTGTTAGGCGAGTTCATCGTTCGAAACAAGTTCGAGATCGCCAAGATCAGCGGCGCGATCATCATCGTGTTTGGGCTGGCGACGATGCGCGTGCTGAAAATCCCGTTCCTTTATTACGACACGCGGCGCCAGTTCGCGGGCCGGCCCGAACTGGGCTACCTGTCGTCTTTCAGCATGGGCATGTTCTTCGCCGCCGGCTGGACGCCGTGCATCGGCCTGATTCTGGGCTCGATCCTGCAGCTCGGCTTTCAGGGGCAGACCGGCACGTCGCTGCTGCTCGCGACGGGCTACGCGCTGGGACTAGGCGCGCCGTTTCTGATCATGGGCCTGCTGATCGATCGGCTGGGCCGGTTCCTGCGCAAACTCACCCGCTACCTGCACGCGATCGAGATCGCCACCGGCGTGTTCCTGATCGCGCTGGGCGTGCTGCTGATCTCGGGCGAACTCACCTCGACGATCGCGCGGTTGAGCGGCTCGTTTACGACGTTCGACGCGGGCCTGCTGGGCGCAGGCGATCCGACGTTCTTCATCGCCGTGTTGGGCGGGCTGCTGTCGTTCCTGTCGCCGTGTGTGCTGCCGCTGGCGCCGGCCTACATCGGCTACCTGAGCGGTCACGTCGTCGGGCAGGCTAGCGTCGAGTCGGGAAGCGCAAAATGAAGCATCGAACGTGGATCGCGCTGGCGATCCTCGTCGCCGCCTGTGCGCCGGCGGCGACACCGCCGCCGCGCCCATCGCTGGAACCCGTATCGATTCCGAGCGCCGAACCGATCGACACGCTCGGCCCCCGGCCTGGATCGGCCGCGCCGGACCTCACGCTGAAAACGCTCGACGGCGGCCAGGTGAGCCTATCGGACTACAAGGGCCGTCCGGTGTTCATCAACTTCTGGGCGTCGTGGTGTGGGCCGTGCCGCGCCGAGATGCCCGAAATCATTGCCGCGTACAAGGCGCACAAGGACTCAGGATTGGAAGTGCTGGCGATCAATAGCACCCAGTTGGATATAGTGGACGATGCCAGGGCATTTGTGGATGAATTCCAGATGCCATTCCCGATACTTCTCGACGAAGAAGGCAGCGCGAACAAAGCCTTCTCTGTGATCGGCCTGCCCACCTCGGTGTTTATCGATGCCGGTGGCCTCATCCAGGCGGTGAACATCGGCCCGATGACGGGTGATGTGATCGCCAGGTACCTCGAAGATATTTTGCCGTGAAACGATCAGGTTCGTTCCCTGAGTTCCTTCAGCGCCCTAATGAGGAACTGCAGGAACACCTCTCACGACCTCCCGAAGGCGTTCGCTCTTTCGGGAGGTTTCGTTTGGCGGCTCAAACATCGGCAGCCTGGCTGAGGGCGCGGAGCATTTGCAAAGCCACACAGGTTAGGGCATAATTCGCGCTGCTCGGATTCACACGAGCCGGGGAGCGGGCATGTCCGAAATGCGCCGTCGCACCCAACGCGAAGAAGAGGATTCATCCGAACCACATGGCGGCATCGACGTCAGCGGCGAGGCTAGAGCCGGCGGGGATGTCGTCGGGCGCGACAAGATCCAGGCAGGCGGCGACGTGGCCGGTCGCGATATCGTCAACGTAGACGACCGCGATGTGGTCAACGTCGGCTACAGCGCCAAGGCCGTACAGCGGCTGGCGATCACTGTCGGCGCGCTGGTATTTGCTACGGCAGCGTGCTTCTTCTCCGGCGGTGTCGTGCTTGGCGCAGTGGTATTTAGAGAGCTCGACCGGCCGGTCGGTTCGTCGCCGGAAGCGGCCGACGCTTTTCAACACAAGATCGACATCGCCCAGTCAACGAGTCCAGGCCAGCGATACACGCTGGAGTTCACCGAAGAAGAGTTGAGCTCGTTCGTCAAGTTCAACGCGTGCGAATTGATTGGGTTATGTAATGGCAAAGCGCGACTGCTTGAGAATGGCTTGGTTGCGGTGAGTGGCAATCTCGAGTCGTTGGGTAATCTGAGCGTAGCCGTTACATTCCGCCTGCAGGCGAATTCTGACCAGATCGTCGATGTGCAGAGCGCCGCAGTCCAGCTGTTCCAAATCGGGAACTCCACTTTTGGCTGGGTGGCGATACCGAACGCGCTCGTCGCGCCGTTCGCCGACAACATCAGGCGCCTCTTGGGGGGCAACTACACGGTGGTTGGGGTGCAGGTGCAAGACGCAGCCCAATGGGCTGTGACAGTGGAAGGAAAATGACGGTCGGGCTGAGTCCATTTGACAAGGTGACGGAGTGGATTTGACGTTTCTGCATGCGCGTGTCGCAACGGCGATGGTGCTGTTCGCGGCCATCGCCGGGGTATGGGGCGTGGTCGATTATTATCGACATCGGACAGTGAGTCCGAATTATTGGGGCGTGATCGTCGTCGGCAACCTGGCGGCGGTGGCGCAGGCGGGCATCGGGATCATCCTGTACGCTCAGGGACAAGGGGAGACGCTGGCGCGCGGCTGGGTGCACATTTTATACGGCATCGTGCTGGTGTTGTGGATCCCGCTGATCCAGTTCTTCAACCGCAATCGGGAGGGCCGCGCCGAGACCTTGATGTGCGGGCTGGTCTCGCTCTTTGAAGCCGGGATCGCGCTGCGAGCGATCACTACGGCATAGCCAGCAGATCACGAGATGGTAGTGACGACTTCAGTCGTCGGCAAAAGCGACTGAAGTCGCTACTACCAATGGATAGAAGCGATGGAAGATTCTGCCGGATCGGTATTAGTCGTAGACGACGCGCCGCAAATCTGCAAGGCGCTGAGCGACGTGTTGACGGCGTCGGGCTACGCCGTGCGCACCGCGCCCAGCGGCGAGCGCGCGCTGCAGATCATGGACGCCGCCGAGTTCGATCTGATCATCACCGATCTCAAGATGAGCGGCATGAGCGGGATGGATTTGATCGCGCGGGTCAAGGAACGCGCGCCGCACATGCCGGTGGTGATCTTGAGCGGCTTCGGGGATATGGACGACGTGATCGGGGCGATGCGCGCCGGCATCGCCGATTATCTCAAGAAGCCGTTTTCGATCGACGAAGTGCTGGAGGTGGTCAAACGCGAGGTGAAGAAATCGCGCGCGCGCGCCGCCCCGGCCGCCTCGACGAGCGGCGCCCGATCCGATGCATCGACTGCCACAGCCGCAAGGGCCGCGCCGCGCGTGTACATCTTCTCGCCGCCGGACATCGAGAAGATCGAGACGGCGCTGTCGAAGCTGCGGGCGCAGGCCACCGCCGAGTCGGTCTTGTTGATCGAAGAGACGGGCTACGTGATTGCCGCCAAGGGGATGGTGGCCGACGCGGACGTGCAGGCGCTGTCGTCGCTGATCGTCGGCGGGCGATCGGTGCACAGCCAGCTGGCCACGCTGCTGGGTGAGGGTGATAGCTTCGCGATGAATTACCTGGAAGGCCAGCGCGTGAGCGTGTACACCACCGGCCTGGGCCAGGGTCTGTTCCTGGTCATCGTCGTGCCGAAGGGCACCAAGCAGGGTGTGGTCTGGCTGTATGCCAAAGAAGCGGCGGCGGAGATCGATGCCATCGTCAAGCGCGCTGCGGCCGAAGTGCAGAAGGAATCGGGCAGGCCGGTCGAGCAGATGGATCATGCCGCGCTGCGCCAGGAGATGGCCCAGACGCTCGACAAGCTGTTCGACGAAGAGACCCTCGAATCATCGGAAGACGTGGCGGAGACGCCCACGCTATCCTTCGAGCAGGCGATGCAGATGGGACTGCTCAAGAACCTGGACGAGTCGGAGAGTTAGAGTTGGGAGGTTGGAGGTTGGAGGCTAGAGGTTGGAAGTTGGAGGTTGGAGGCTGGAGGCTGGAAGTTGGAGACGTGCCGGCACCTGGTCGGATAAAAATTCGATTGGTCATCGCCGCGTTGAGCGGCGTTTTTATTGAGGGCACTGAACGGTGCGGACACATGCGGCGCAGCTGCCACCTGCCCTCGCCCCGAACCTTCGACTCGCACATGCGGTGCTGTATCCCGCTGAGTCGAGGGCTGGTGGGCGGGGGTCGCGCAGCGGGGTGCTCCCGTGCCGTAGCCGGCCTGGAGCAAGTGGGTGGCGAAGGAGTGGCGCAGGGTGTGCGGGCCGATCAGGGCGTCCTGGACAGGGGCCGCGCAGGCGTTTGTGGGCGGGTTCCTGGCCTTCGCGGTCGTGCTGGGTGGTGCCGCTGCGCGTATCGGCGTGGCCCATGAGTTTCTCGCTGCGCGTGTCGTCGAGTTGACCGCCGGCTTCTTTCAGACGGTGGGCAAAGGCGGCGCGCAGGGTGTGGGCGGTGGCGCGTTTGGTGATACCGGCGGCGCGGACGGCGCCGGTGATGGCTCTTTGGATGCCGCTGGCATACTGATGGTGGCGCTTGGCGGCGTGGGTGCACGGGTCGACCAAGAGGTCGTGGGAGGGCGTGTGGACGTAGAGTATGTTCATCGCGAACAGATCGAACGCTGTGGACCCGTGACCGGCCGGCGAGTGTTTCACCGCTGGCTTCGGCTAGGCCGGACGCTGAACGTACCGCCCGACGTCGTGCCGTGGCCGGCGCGGCATCCTCCACGCCTACTGTCTCCCGGCCGCGGCTGATTGTCACGGCACTTTCGCCCCGACGCGGGATGGGGTACAATCCCCATCGGGCGATGCCGGGTGCGAGACGCGGTTCGTCCAACCACGGGTTGAAGCCGACGCCAACGAGCGCCTTCAGCGAGGGCTCCCTGCCCGCTGGGCCAGCTCTGCGCCGGTGTGCCTCGCCCCTCACGGCGCAGCT
>JBOGUH010000097.1:0-2742 GCA_050695975.1 Anaerolineae bacterium | reverse complement strand
GGCTGCGCCTATCCCGCGCAGCCATGTTTCTGCCAGTGCCAGGGCGCGAACTGTGCGTACTGGAATTACCTGCACCTGATCGACGGCGGGTGGCGCTATTCGCCGATCGGCGCGGCAGGCTATACGATCACCGACGGCGCCGTGGACGCCTGGGCCTGGGGCGATCAGGTCACGCCGCCGGTCTACACCATCGATCAGATTTGCGCCGACTCGCCCGGCGCGCCGACAGGCGCGCCTGCAACGACCGCCTCCGCCGCCGAACCGTCGGCGACGAACGCGTCAACATTCGCGCCGCAGGCGACCGACATTCCCAAGCCGGCGCCGATCGCGCAGGTGACCGATACGCCTGAGCCGAGTGCCCCAACGCCGCCCTCCGCCCCGACGGATGTCCCCGCGCCGACGGTCGCCGCGCCGCCCGATACTTCGGCGCTCATCCATTCTCCACAGGCAGAACTTGGCAGTTACGCACTCTTCGCCGTTGTCGTCGTCGCGCTGGGCGGATGGTTGATCGTGATGCAGCTGCGGAGGAAGTAGTCGCGTAGATCACAATTTGCTCCCGCTGCGCGAAGCGTACCAAATCCAGTGGTGGTGAATGCGGCTTATGGCGACTGACTTGAAAATAGGGTCTCGTTAGTAGTAGCGACTTCAGTCGCTCGTGAGACTGGACGACTAAAGTCGTCACTACATGACATTTGCATGCGCGGTGGTGAGCGCAGATCATGGCGACTACTGAGTCTTGTTCGGCGATGGTCTTCGACTGACTTTAACGAAGAGAGGAGAGATATGCCACGCCTAACGCGTATCTACACTGGCAAAGGCGATGAGGGCACGACCGGCCTGGTGGGCGGTCAGCGCGTGCCGAAGGACTCGCCGCGCGTCGCCGCTTATGGGTCGGTCGACGAATTGAACTCGCACATCGGCCTGGCGATCAGCCTGGGCCTGCACGCCGAGCTGGCACACGTCTTGAAAACGATCCAGAACGAACTGTTTCACCTCGGCTCCGATCTAGCGACGCTCGAAGCAGACAAAGAGCAGCTCAAGATTCCCCAGATAGAGCAGCGTCACGTCGCTGCGCTGGAACAGTTGATGGATCGGCTCACCGAAGAACTCGGTCCGCTGGAGAATTTCATATTGCCTGGCGGATCGCCCGGCGCGGCTGCGCTGCACATCGCCCGCGCGGTCTGCCGCCGCACGGAGCGCGACTGCATCACGCTCGGTCGCAGCGAGCCGATCGGCCCGTTCGTGGTCAAATATCTCAATCGGTTATCAGATGCGCTGTTCGTCATGGCGCGTTATGAGAATCACGCCAGCGGCGTGAGCGACGTGTATTGGGATAGTCGTGCGTAAGTCACTGAATGATCCGATCCACGAATCTTCACGAATGAACACGAATAAGGATTCGTGGAGATTCGCGTAGATTCGTGGATGAACGTACCGGCTTGCCCAAGCCTATCGACCGTGCTACACTTGCGACAGATGCACAGAGGCGGGTGATTATTCACATCGCGCTCCTAGCGCCGTCCCCGGCGCGGGCAGTGCCGCCGAGGACGGCGGCTTGAGCGTTGTGTGCAATCGCCAGACAGAGGAGATTGAATGGCTCAGGCGCTCTATCGCAAATGGCGGCCGCAAACGTTCGACGATGTGGTTGGACAGGAACACGTCGTACACACCCTGCGCAATGCGATCATCTCCGGCCGGGTCGCGCATGCGTATCTCTTCTCCGGCCCGCGCGGCACGGGCAAGACGACGTTGGCCCGCCTGTTGGCGAAAGCGGTCAACTGCCTCAACGCCGATCTGTCGCTTCGGCCCGACGACACCTGCTCGATCTGCACTGCGATTAGCGAAGGTCGTTTACTCGATCTCATCGAACTCGACGCGGCGTCGAACCGTGGCATCGACGAGATCCGCGACCTGCGTGATAAGATCAACTTCGCCCCGGGCGAATCGCGTTACAAGGTCTACATCATCGACGAAGTCCACATGCTGACCGAGCCGGACTTCAACGCGCTGCTCAAGACGCTGGAAGAACCGCCCCCGCACGCGATCTTCGTGCTGGCCACTACCGATCCGCAAAAAGTCCCGGTCACGATCGTGTCACGCTGCCAGCCGTTCTCGTTCCGGCGCTTGACACTGAACGAGATCGTGGCGCGATTGCGGCAGTTGGTCGATGCCGAAGGGCTGCAGGCCGATCCCGCCGCGCTGGCGCTGGTCGCACGCCAGGCGACCGGCTCAATGCGTGATGCGATTAGTCTGCTCGATCAGCTCGCAGCGGGCGCGGAGGCGATCACGATCGAGTGGGCGCAGGACGTGCTGGGCGCGGGCGCGATCGCGCACGTCATGGCGCTGGCCGATGCGCTGGCGAGCGGTGATGCCGCTGCCGGGCTGAACGCCATCAACGCGGCGATCGACGAGGGCGCGGACGCGCGCCAACTGGCGCGGCAGATTGTCGAATATCTGCGCGGGTTGATGCTGATTAAATTAGGCGACGCTTCGCAGATCAACGTGTCGAGCGAGCAGCGCACGCGAATGGAGGAGCAGGCTGCTCGGCTGGACCTGGATCGGGTGATCCGCGCGACCAAACTGTTCAATCAGGCCGCGTCGGAATTGAAGACCGGTTGGCAGCCGCAGCTGCCGCTGGAGCTGGCAACCATCGACGCGTTGAACCGTTCGGCGGAAGCGGCGCCGCCTGCCCCGGCGAGATCGAATCCGGCTGCCCCGCACGCCGTGTCCAAGCCGCCGCTC
>JBOGUH010000096.1:0-6237 GCA_050695975.1 Anaerolineae bacterium | reverse complement strand
GGCCACGATCGAGACACTGGAACTGTTCGCTAACCAGGCCGCCATCGCCATTGAGAACGCGCGGCTTCTGGAAGACCTGCAGCAGCGCATCGACACCCTGACGTTGTTCAACGTCGTCAGCCGCACGATCAGCGCCCGGCTCGATTTGGACGGCTTGCTGCGCACGATCGTCGATGCGAGCATCGAACTCATCGGCGGCCAGTACGCCACGATCTTCCTGCGTGATGCAGCCAGCGGGCGTTTCGCGCCGCGCAAGTCATACGGCTCCGAACTGGAACGGATCGCGCACCTGACCTGGGCCGAGGGCGAAGGTCTCGTCGGCGCCGTCGCGCGCGATGGCCGCGCCTTGATCATCCCCGATATTCAGACCGACCCGCGCTTCGCGTCCGACCTGACCGATGCGCTGATCGCGACCAGCATGCTGGTGCCGATCGCCGTGGGTGGGCAGGTCATCGGTGTGCTGCGGGTGGACAAGCTCTTGCCGCGCTCCTTCTCCAACACCGATCTGATGATGCTGTCCACGCTGGCCGATCAGGCTGCCATCGCCATCGAGAACGCGCAGCTCCTCGCCAAGACCCAGCGCCAGCTGCTCGAACAAACCGTGCTGTACGAAAGCAGCCGGAACTTGACGCTGGCGCGCGACGCACGGGGCGCGATCGCCGCCATCACCGAGCGCATGGTGCGCCATCTTGGGGCGACCGCGCTGTGCTATTACAGCTACGACGAAGCCACCGACACCATCCGCAACGACTACGAATACTGGACGCCTCAGGCGACCGATCGCGAACGCGTATCGGCCCTGGGCGAGGTCGTGAAACTGGACGACTATCCCCACCTCGCCGCCGCGCTGCGGACACGCACGCCTCAAACGCTGCGCCTCAGCGACCCGAGCCTCACGCCCGCCGAGCGCGAAAGCCTGATCGGGTGGGATGGCAAGACCGTGATCGCCGTGCCGATGGCCGTCCGCGATCGCGTGCTGGGTTACTTTGAAATCTGGGATAGCCAGCGCGAGCGGGACTACTCCGAGGCCGACCAGCGCTTGCTGCTGGCGCTGGCCAGCCAGGCCGCCGTCGCGATCGAGAACACGCAGCTGTTCGAGGAGACGGTCGCCCGCACGCGCGAACTGGGCACGCTGTTCGATGCGACCACGGCGATCACCTCGACGCTGGCGCTCGATCGCGTGCTCGATGCGGTCGGACAGCAGCTCCTCCGCGCGCTCGACGTGCAGACCGTCACGGTGACGCGTTGGGATCGCGCTCTCAACCAGTCGGTGATCATGGTCGACCGAGACGTGGACGGCTTGAACCGCGCCGATCCGCCGGGCACGGTTTACAAGCTGAGCACCTACCCCGGCGCGGTGCAGCTGCTCACCGACGACCGGCCGCGCGTGCTGCGGCTGAGCGACGACGGCCTCGACGAGCTCGACCGCGTCAACCTGCAGCGGCTCGGCTTGAAGGCCATGCTCCTGTTGCCGCTGGTCGCGCAAGACCGCATCATCGGCATGCTGGAATTGGGTGAGCGGCAGCGCGATCGATCCTTCAGCGCTGGCGAGGTTCAGTTGGCGAACACGCTGACCAACCAGGCGGCGGTCGCGATCACCAACGCCGAACTGTTCGCCGAGACGCAGCGGCGCGTGGCCGAGCTCCAGACGATCAACACGGTCGGCCAGGCCATCACCGCCACCATGCCCTTGTCACAGCTGGTCGATTTGATCCGGCGCGAAGTCGGCCGCGTGCTCGACACGTCCAGCTTCTACATCGCGCTGTACGACGCAGCCGCCGACCGCATCTCGTTCCCGATCTTCTACGATCGCGGCGAACCGATCCACCCGGACCCGATTCCGGGCGGCGCCGGCGTCACCGGCCACGTTTTCAACACGCGCAAGCCGCTGCTGCTCAACTCGCCCGCCGACCGGGAACCGCTGGGCCTCGAGGTAGCTGCTGACGTCGCGCAGTCTTACCTCGGCGTGCCCATGGTGGTCGGCGATTTCGTGACGGGTGTGATGGCGGTGCAGGATTACAATCGCCCCTATGCGTACGACGAAGGCCACATTCGCATCCTGTCCACGATCGCGGCGCAGGCGGCGGTGGCGATTGAGAACGCCCGCCTGTTCGAAGAGACGCAGCGCCGCCTGCGCGAACAGAGCATGTTGTACGACGCCGGGCGCGCCATCTCGGCCTCACTGGAATACGCCGCCGTGCTCGAGACAGCCGCCGATCAACTGCTGCGCGCCACTGGCGCGCAGGGCGCGATCATTTCGGAATGGGAGCGCGATCAGGATCGGCTGACGATCGCCTTCTCGAAATACCAGGACACGATCGGCATCGGATCGCCTGACGCCTCCGGCCGGGTGTATGCGTTGGCTGATTATCCACACATTCGGCAGGCGCTGCTCGATCGCGACGTGTTATTGATGCGCCGCGATGATCCCGCGCTCGGTCCCCACGAGCGCGCCGATCTGGAACGCGCCGGGTTCTGCTATGCGCTGATGGCCCCGATGGTCGCGCGCGATCAGGTCATCGGCTCGGTCTGGCTCGTGGATGCGCGCATGGAGCGCGCCTTCAGCGAGGACGATCAGCGCCTGATTGAGACGCTGGTCAACCAGGTTGCCAGCGCCGTGACCAACGCGCGCCTGTTTGACCAGGTGCGCCGCTTCACGCAGGAACTGGAAGCGCGCGTGCGCCAGCGCACCGACGAGCTGGCGATGGCCAACGCGGAGCTCACCCTCGAGCGCGATCGGGTCGAAACGCTGTACCGCATCACCTCCGAACTGTCGGCCAGCCTCGACCTGGACCGCGTGCTCAACCGCGCGCTGGCGCTGGTCAACGAGGCGGTCGGCACGACGCGCGGATCGATCCTGCTGGTCGATTCGCAGACGGATCAATTGATCCATCGCGCGGCGCTCGGCCGCAGCGAAGCGCTGCCGCCCGGCGGCCGGCCCGCGCGCTTCAAACCCGATCAGGGCCTGGCCGGCTGGGTGATCCAGAACCGCCTTCCGGCGATCGTGCCCGATATTCGCCTGGACGATCGCTGGCTGGAGCCGTCGCGTGAAGACGGGCGCCCGTATCGCTCCGTGCTGGCCGTGCCGCTGATCGCCGGCGACGACGCGCTCGGCGCGCTGCTGCTGCTCCATTCGGACGAAGACTACTTTGCCGAGTCGCATCTGCGTCTCGTGGAAGCTGCCGCCACGCAGGCGGCGACGGCCATCCACAACGCCGCGCTGTACGGGTATATCACCGAGAGCGCAGAGCAGCTGGGCGCGATGCTGCGCGAGAAGCAGGTCGAAGCCGCCAAAGCCCAAGCCATCCTCGAATCGGTGACCGACGGCGTGCTGGTCTCCGATGCGGCGGGCAAGGTCATCCTGTTCAACGTGGCGGCCGAGCGCATCCTGGGCCGGACGCGCCAGTCGGTATTGGACAAGCCCACCGCCGATTTGATTGGCCTGTATGGAGTGGTCGGCCCGCAGTGGGACGACCAGATTCGCCGCTGGCGGAACGAGCCTGGATCGCGGCGCAGCGTTCCGTCGCTGTCCAACCTGATCCAGTTCGAAGACGAGAAACGCTTCGTCACGGTATCGATCGCGCCGGTGACCGGTCCGGGCGAGGAATACCTCGGCACGGTGTCGGTGTTCCGCGACATCACCGCGGAGGTCGAAGCCGATCGCCTCAAGACCGAATTCGTCTCCACCGTCAGCCACGAGCTGCGCACGCCGATGACCAGCATCAAGGGCTACGCCGATCTGCTGCTGCTGGGCGCGGCCGGATCGCTCAACGAGAACCAGGACCGCTTCCTCAATATCATTAAGTCGAACGCCGATCGACTGTCGGATTTGGTGGCTGATCTGCTCGACATCAACCGTTTTGAAACAGGTCGCGTCGGGCTCGACATCAAGCAGGTGAGCCTGGTGTCTGTCATTGAGCAGGTGCTCACCACGCTACGCGAGCGCATCCAGCAGAAAAAGATCGAGGTCCACATCGATCTGCCCCCTCCGGGGGACGATCCGCTCAATATCTTGGGCGACCAGGCGCGGCTGATCCAGATACTCACCAACCTGGTCAGCAATGCGTATCAATATACGCCCCAGGCAGGGGAGATCACCGTGCGGGCGCGCCCGATGGACGACGGGATGCTGCGCGTCGATGTGAGCGATACTGGCATCGGGATTGCTCGCGAAGACTTGCTGAAGGTGTTCGATCGGTTCTTCCGCTCCGACGACCCAGCGGTGCAAGAGTTCCCCGGCACGGGCCTGGGCCTGTCCATCGTCCAGACATTGGTCGAAATGCACGGCGGCGAGATCTGGGTCGACAGCGTCGTAGGCCAGGGCACGACTTTCTCGTTCACGATGCCGCTAGCGGAAGCGGAAATGCCAACCGCTCCGGCGCTCGGACCGGCTGAGGCGCCGATCGTGGCGCGTGCGGCCCGCGCCCGGCCGCCGCGCATTCTCGTCGTCGAGGACGATCCCGACATCGCCGCGTTGATCGCGCGGAACTTGAGCCAGGTCGGTTACCATGTCGACGTGGTCGGCGCCGGCCGAGCCGCCATCGATCACGTCCGGCGCGAGCACCCCGACTTGGTGACGTTGGACATTTACCTACCCGACATGGACGGCCTGGATGTGCTGCATGCGCTCAAGACCGATCCGGCCACGGCCGATGTGCCGGTCGTCGCCGTCACGGTGATGCCCGACGATAAGCCCAGCCGGCAATTGGGCGCGATCGATTACCTGGCCAAGCCGATCGATTCGGCGGCGCTGATCGGTGTGGTCAGCCGCGTGCTAGGCCAGGTGGGCTGCGTGCTGGTGGTCGAAGACGACCCAGACATGAGCAAGCTGCTGGCCGAGGCGCTCCAGCGCTCCGGCTTCCGCGTGCTGGTGACGAGCAACGGTCGCCGCGCGCTGGCCCTGGCGAAGAGCGAACTGCCCGACCTGATCTTGCTCGACCTGAAACTCCCCCGCATGGACGGCTACGCCATCCTGCAGAACCTCAAGAGATCGCCATCCACCTCCAAGATTCCGGTGATCATCATCAGCGGCAGCGTCACTCTCGACGAAGCCAAACGGCGGGAATTCATAGCGCTCGGCGCGGCGAACTTCCTGGCCAAGCCGTTTGAAATTGAGGCGCTGATGGCCCAGATCGAAGCAGTGCTGGCGCCGAACGTCGAAGACGAACAGAGCGCCCCTCCGAAGCCCGCCGCGTAACGCTGCTGCAGCTGAGAAGTACTCCCTTTCATTTTTTATCGCTCGCGACACATGGCGCGCAAGGCTTCCCACGCGCCTGACCAAAGTACGCTTGCCCTGCACACGCGGGGAATGCTAGAAAGGAGCAACCTCATGTTGCGACAATTGGTTCGGTTGGCCCTTCCGCCGATCCTGACCAGCGCTTTTACTCTCGTCATGATGCTTGTGCTGGCCGCCTCCACTGGTCGCACGGCGCAGGCCGGGCCCCGCCCTGAGCCTCCTGAGCGGGAGTCGAAGGACGAAGGGTCGCCGTTGCGCGAACCGATTGTATCGGGCGTGTCGGCCTCCACCTCGCTCTCCTTCACCATCACGCTCTCGGAGGTGGCCTCTGGTGTAGCGCAGCCTGTTTATCTTACACATGCCGGCGATGGTAGTGGGCGCTTGTTTGTCGTCGAACAGGTGGGCCGAATCAAAGTGATCACGAACGGGGTAGTATTGGCCCCACCGTATCTGGATATTAGTTCGATCGTCGAGTCCGGCAGTGCGGAACAGGGCCTGCTCAGCGTGGCCTTCGACCGAGATTTCGAAACGAACGGGACGTTTTACGTAAACTATACGGCGAAGGCTGGCAACGGGGATACCGTGGTCGCGCGCTACGTTGCGGCTAACCCCTCTTCCAATGTCGCTAACCCGATCGCGGTCACTCACCTGATCACGATCGATCAACCGCAGGCAAATCACAACGGCGGCCAACTCCAGTTCGGCCCCAACGACAACTATCTCTACATCGGCATGGGCGACGGCGGCGGCAGCAATGACCAGGGCTCCGGCCACGCGCCGGAAGGCAACGGCCAATCGCCCGGCACGCTGCTGGGCAAAATGCTGCGCATTGACGTTCGAGGCGTTCCGACATACACCATCCCGCCCTCGAACCCGTTCACCCAAACGGCCGGCTATCTGCCAGAAATCTGGGCGCTCGGTCTGCGCAACCCATGGCGCTTCTCGTTCGATCGCGCCACCGGCGACCTGTACATCGGGGATGTCGGCCAGAACTGCTACGA